>NZ_JBATKE010000147.1:0-25583 GCF_049669105.1 Eudoraea sp. | reverse complement strand
CATACGCCCGAATGCTGCGATTATTACCGATGTGTGCCATGATACAACGACACCTATGATCGACAAGAAAAAGCAGGGGCATACAGAATTAGGTGCCGGCCCTGTAATTTCTTATGCTCCGGCAGTTCAGAATAAACTTAGAGAACGAATTATTGAAACCGCCGAAGCCAAAAAAATTCCATTTCAGCGCATGGCGGCATCCAGATCTACCGGGACTGATACAGATGCCTTCGCCTATAGCAATGGCGGAGTGGCCTCTGCCCTAATTTCTCTGCCTTTAAGATATATGCACACTACCGTAGAAACGGTACATAGAGATGATGTGGAAAATGTAATTCGCTTAATTTATGAAACCTTATTAAATATTAAATCCGGAGAGACATTCAGCTACTTTGATTAACTCAGACTTTTAAATAAATGCATTTTGTGCGATCAGAATATGGATGAACTTATAGACAGGCTGGATGAACGAGGTAAGTTTACCGGTAAGACTATTTTAAAATCTGTAGCACATCAGCAGGGCGTCTTTCATCCCACGGTGCATATTTGGTTTTATACTAAAAGAGGGGAAGTACTGATACAACAAAGAGGGAAATTCAAGGATACTCATCCTCTACTTTGGGATGTTTCCGTTGCCGGACATATTGGTGCCGGAGAAGACATTTACAAAGCGGCCATAAGGGAGGTTAAGGAAGAAATAGGACTGAACATAGCAGAAGAAGATCTTATTAAAATCGGGGTTTTTAAATCGAGTCAGCATCACCGAAAAGATCTCATAGATAATGAATTTCACTATACATTTCTATGTAATTTAAAGGTTCCTTTTAGCACTTTAAAAAAACAGGATAGCGAAATTGAAGCTTTAAACATGATTCCTCTGATTAAGTTTGCAGAAGAGGTTTGGGGGTTAGCCAATACTGCGAAATATGTGCCGCATAGTACCGAATATTACAAAACAATTATAAAGTCAATTAAGGAACAACTTTAAATCCTGCAGAAATCCGTCAAAATCTTTGGAGTCATAGGTTTTCTGATCTCCTTGAGACATGTTTTTGACTACAAATGAATTATCTGCTAATTCGCGATCACCAATGATTACAATAAAAGGCACATTCCTTTTATTTGCATACTTCATTTGTTTCTGCATTTTGGAAGAATCAGGATAAATATCGACCTTAACATCTTCTTTTCTCAGCTTTCCAATTAATTTTAGTGATGCCATAGCCTCCTGCTCTCCAAAATTTAAAAATAACACATCTAATGGCCGGCCGATGTTATCCGGAAAGAGGCCCAATTCTTCCATAACCAGATATATTCGATCCAATCCAAAGGAAATTCCAATTCCGCTCATATCCTTTAACCCGAAAATCCCGGTAAGATCATCATAGCGGCCACCTCCACCAATAGATCCCATGCTTATTTCAGCAGGGGGCGCTACTTCAAAAATGGTGCCCGTGTAATAATTAAGTCCCCTTGCCAAAGTGACGTCTAAAGTAAGCTGAGCAGAAATTAATCCTAATTCAGCTGCGGCATCTAAAATAAAGGCAAGGTCCTCAACCCCTCTAAGGCCTTCTTTAGAATCTTTCAAAAAGTTTTTAAGCTGTTCTAATTGTTCAGAATTTGTGCCGGTAAGTGAAAACAGCGGTTGTGCCTTTTCTATTGCACCAGGAGAAATTCCTTTTTTCAACATTTCATTTACAACCCCTTCTTTACCAATCTTATCTAGTTTATCGAGTGCTACAGTAAAGTCTACCAGGCGATGTTTTTCTCCAATAACCTCGGCAATACCGGATAAAATTTTTCGATTATTCAGTTTTATAGTTGCCTTTTTCAAATTTAAATCTGTAAAAACGGCATCGTACAGTTGTATGAATTCTATTTCCTGAAGAAGGGAATTAGCGCCAACCACATCGGCATCGCACTGATAAAATTCCCGAAACCTTCCTTTCTGAGGCCTGTCTGCACGCCATACCGGCTGAATTTGATAACGCTTGAATGGAAAGTCTATCTCATTCTGATGCATTACCACATATCTCGCAAAAGGTACTGTCAGATCATATCTTAACGCCTTATCCGTAATTTTTCGGGTAAGGGATTTTGAGTTTTTGGAGTTATAGGTATCGTCATCAACCTTGCTTATAAAATCACCAGAATTCAAAATTTTAAAAATCAACCTATCACCCTCATCACCATACTTTCCCATAAGGGTTTCTGAGTTTTCGAAAGCAGGTGTTTCTATAGGTTGGAATCCAAAATTTTTGAAATGTTTTTGAATGGTTTGAACAATAAAATTTCGCTTTTCGATCTCAGCAGGCGAAAAATCTCTGGTTCCTTTTGGTATGGATGGTTTTTGTGCCATAAATTATGCTAACTGCTGCAAATATAATTGTTTGTGCACACCTGTCTAAGATGGAGGTCTAATATTATCCAATAATATTATCAAACCATTGGTATAATTCTCCTTTGGTAATAATCGAACCTTCCTGTATAAGTTTAAATTTATCAAGATTTTTATCCTCCGTATAAGCTTTGGAAGCGTGGAGGTATTCAACAAAATCTGATTGCCAGTTCTTTTTAAACCAATTAAAACCAAGAGCAGTATTTAAATCAATATCCGGATTTAAGATTTTTACGGAAATCAGTTTCATTTCCTTATCCGCTAAATGGAATAAATGCATCTGCTGCTTAGAAATATTCTCCAAATAAGTAACTTTACCAAGCACACCTTCCCATACCAGATCACTAAATACATCCAATTCTTCTTCAACCACCTGAGGTTTATTTTTCTTTATAGTTTCCCATTCGGTTGCTGTAATGGACTGAGTTGCAAGAAAATTGATAAACTCATTATGCAATTCTTCAAATTGCTGTTTTGTTAACCTGGCGTATTTCATTTTACAAAAATAAAAAGGCCGCACAAAATGTGCAGCCCAATTTAAATTAAATGTTGTTTAGTTAAATATATAACGCACTCCAATCTGCATTCTCCATCTGGAAATCTCTGAGGTAACAGCTCCAAAAGTACTATTTCTACTTGGATCAAAAGTATAGGTAGGTGTATTAGTATCATCAACGCTAACACCCATTAACTGATCAAAGTTAGGCGCCTCAACAACACCCCAGTTAGAGTTAATAAGATTTCCGAAATTAAGAATATCAAGACTTATTTGAAATTTGTTTTTGTCATTAATATTAATATCCTGCAAGACTTTTACATCAAAAGTCCCCCTCCATGGTGCTAAGGCACCATAGCGCTCAGCATATTGCCCCCTTCGACCACTTAGGTAATCATCCTGCTGAATAAATGCTTCAAAAGCTTCAGCCTGTCCCGGTCCGCTAAAGGCCATTTGGGTTACTTCCGAAGCCGTTGGAATATAGAGCAGGTCGTTAATGCTAGATCCATCATTGTTGATATCTCCTCCATAAATATAATTATAACGTCCACTTTTTGCATATTCAAAGAATGCCGAAACTGTAGTCCCAGAGGAGAATCCTTTTGAGAAAACCCCAATAAACCTGTGCGTATCGCCATACCTTGAAAAAGAAAGCACATCTTTATTTGCATCGCCAACTATGGCATTTCCGGCAAAGGCATCTCCCGTAATTTCAGCGTCGATTGAATTTACTTCTTTAGCGTTTAAAAAACTATATGCTGCCATAGCGTAGATACCATTACGCCATGTTTTTTGAGCTTTTACGGAAGCGTTCCAAATTCTTCCTTTATCAGAATTGGTAAACACATAGGCATTGGTGGGGCCTCCGAAAATTTGTGATTTATCATCGTTTGAATACACCGCCCGGTTATCTACTCCATTTAAAGTCAGGGAAGGAGAGCTAAGACCCCAGTTTTGAACATGAGCCGCATGAATATCCTTTGTGTATGATACATCTGCCGTTAAAATTAATCCATCTTCAAATTGTTTGTCAACACCGACGTTTGTTCTCCAAACCTGCGGCCATCTGAAATCAGGATCTACTAATTGATAGAAGAAAAAGTCTACCCCCTGTACCTGATTGCCCAGCCATACGAAAGGAAATCTTCCTGTAAATATTCCCGAGCCCCCTCTGATTTGTAATGTTTTATCGCTTTTTACATCCCAGTTAAACCCAACCCTCGGGGAGAGTAATACTTTATTAGTTGGTAATTTTTCTGAGTCAAGAAGTATGGGTTCATTGGTTGTTGGGTCAAAATATTGGATAGACGGAATATAAGTACCCATTTCACCTCCTTTTCGCGCTATATTTTCGCTGATTTTCTCTGACGTATCGAAATATAAGGGTTTGTCAAAGCGAATACCATAGGTAAGTTTGAAATTTTCCTTTATATCCCATTGATCCTGTAGATAAAAGGATAATTGACCCACATTGGTTTCCGCAAGTGCCCATCCGCCAGGGTTTCCCGTTCCGGCAGCATTAAACGCATTATTAGTTGCAATAGCATCATCAAATGATTGCTGAAGTGCTCCTGAACTTGCGAAATTTGGAAAATCTGTAATTGTCGTAGTTGGAAAGAAAACTCCCTGAGCACCATATGCCCCTAAGTTAAAAGAGTTGTCAAATTCAAATTTTTCAAAGGAAAAACCAATAGTAAATGTATGATCTCCTTGAAAATAGTTTAGGTTGTTCGTTATCTGAAATACTTTTTGATCCAGCGTATTATTAATGGAGAAAGGCTCATGACCGGCAATTATATAATTTGAGCTACCTGTATCATCCAGGATTACAATGCTTGGTGCAGGCGTAGAGAAAGGATTCCTAAAGTCATCAAAGTGTGTATATCCTACCTGCAATTTGTTAGTAGTCTGATCTGTTAATTTGGTATTTAGTTCCAATTGAAAGGATTGAATTTTATTATTTATTTCATAACCCGCATTTTCAAACTGTAAAGTCTGCGTATTTGGCCCCCTAAAGGCAATAGCATCTCTATTAGCTGGTTTGCCCTTTGATGCATCGAGAAAATTATAAATAATTGCCAATCGGTTTTTATCATTAATATTCCAATCAAGTTTTATTATCCCTTTGGTAGATTCCTGATTGAAATTAAATCCTGTGTATCTCCCGGGGTTATAGAAAATATCATTACCACGGTCATCCTGACCTATAACTACCTGGCGAAGCAAATTATCGACTAATTGAAAATCGGATTCCAAAACCCTGCTTTCATTTATTTCCCCTGTACCGGTATTCGGCACAAAGCCGTCTGTTCCAAGCGATGTTAACTCATCGCGCTCAAAATTCACAAAAAAGAATAATTTATTCTTTATAATAGGGCCACCAATACTAACACCATATTGCTTTTGTTCTAATCCCGTTTTAAAAACTTTATCGCCATTAATCTTTCCTCCTGTCAGATCATCATTCCGAAAAAAACCATATACCGTACCATATAATTCATTGGTCCCACTTTTTGTTACCGCATTAACAGATGCCCCTGTAAAACCAGACTGGGTAACATCATAAGGTGCTGTTGTCACCTGAATCTGATCTATAGCATCCAATGAAATTGGCTGCGAACTGGTTTGCCCGCCGGGTGTTGCAGCATCCAATCCAAATGGGTTATTAAAGATGGCGCCATCCAGGGAAAAATTGTTGTACTGGTCATTTCTACCACCAAAGGATGTCCCGGAAGCACCTGAAGATGCAGTAGGATCAAGCCTGGTAAAATCAGAAGCAGATCTCGAAATAGTGGGTAATCTTGTTAATTCCCTATTCCCAATACTGGTTTCCTGACCTGTGCGATCACTTCCAAAAGTTCCACCTCTGTCTGAAGTTACAGTAACTTCATCCAGGGCCTGGCTTTCAGCTACCAATTTGGCATCTATATTAAATGTTTTCCCTAAGGATAGATAAACATCACTTTGAGTTTGTGTTTTATATCCGATATAAGAAATTGTAAGCTCGTATGGGCCTCCTACTCTAAGATTTAAAAGGTTAAACCGGCCATCTTCATTAGTCACTGTACCATTCTTAGTTCCCGTAGGAGTATGGATCGCAACTATATTTGCTCCTAAAAGGGGAATTCCCTGATCATCAACCACGGATCCCCTGATGTTAGCGCTGGTAACCTGGGCATTAACATTAATTCCAATACAAAGAAAAATAAGACATAGAAGTGATGAGATTTTCATTGGTTTTGAGTTTAGTTGTTAGTGCTTCAGGGAAATAAAAATATAAAAAAAAAAGAGCTATGCGGACATAGCTCTTTTAAGTTATCAACCAATTTGGTTTACTTCTTTTCAGCCACAACTTCGAAAGGAAATTCTACAACTACATCTCTATGAAGTCTAATTTGAGCTTCATAAGGCCCAGCGCGTTTAATTGTACCACCTTTTATAATGATATACTTTTTATCAATTTCATGACCTTCTTTCGCTAAAGCATCCGCTACATCCATATTTGATATAGATCCGAATAATTTTTCTGCAGCTCCTACTTTTGCTGAAATTTTGATCTGCAGTTCTTTTAATGCATCTGCAGTCTTATTGGCGGTAGCCACTACCTCTTTCTCTTTGTGTGCTTTTTGCCTTAAGTTTTCGGCAAGTACCTTTTTGGCCGATGGAGTTGCCAGCATGGCCACTCCCTTAGGTATAAGGTAGTTTCTACCATAACCGTTCTTCACTTTCACTACGTCATCCTTAAAACCAAGGTTTTGGACGTCTTCTTTTAAAATAAGTTCCATGCTCCGTTGTTTTTTACTTTAATAAATCTCCAACATAAGGCATAAGTGCCAAATGACGTGCTCTTTTAACGGCCTGGGCCACTTTTCGCTGATACTTTAATGAAGTTCCGGTTAATCTCCTTGGTAAAAGCTTTCCTTGTTCATTTACCAATTTCATCAGAAAATCAGGATCCTTATAGTCTATATATTTGATTCCGGATTTTTTAAATCGGCAATATTTCTTAAGCTTATTAGTCTCAATATTAAGAGGGGTCAAATACCTGATTTCACCGTCCTTTTTACCTTTTGCTTGTTGTTCTATAGATGCCATATTACTTACGCTTTAGCTTTTAATCTTGTTCTTCTTTTTTCCGCCCATTCAATGGCATGTTTATCCAATTTAACGGTCAGGAAACGCATAATACGCTCATCTCTTCTGAATTCCTGCTCATACGGGGTAATTACCTCTCCGGGAGCTTTAAATTCAAATAAGTGATAAAAACCACTTTTTTTGTTCTGTATTGGATAGGCTAATTTCTTAAGCCCCCAATTTTCTTTAGCCACTATTTGGGCCTCATTTTTCTTTAAGAAATCCTCAAATTTCTTTACTGTTTCCTCTATCTGAGTATCTGATAGAACGGGATTTAAAATGAAAACAGTTTCGTAATTGTTCATATTATTTTATGTTTTTTAGGAGCGCAAAAGTAATAATAATTCGTTCTAATTACAAGAAATTGAAAAAATCTTCGTTATAGGTATCAAGAATCAAAGAAATTAAACTTAACCTATTAAACTTAAAATGTATAATCATTTACCATTTACACGCAAAAATTAACAATGTTTACAACTTTTATTGCAGTTAAACTTGTTTTTTCGGTACTTTGTCGATGATTTAACCCCACAAATCAACCCCTTTATGAAACTAAGAAGTATTGTTGTTGATGATTCGTCTATGCAACGTATGGCAGTTGCAAAATTAGTTAACAATCATCCTAACCTAGCGCTAGTAGCTGATTATAGTAATGCTATTGAAGCGAAAAACGGTATCAAGAACAATGAAATCGATTTGATTTTTCTTGATGTGGAAATGCCTATTATCAGTGGTTTTGACTTATTGGAGTCCTTAGAGAATAGCCCTCAGGTGATTTTAATAACCGGTAAACCGGATTATGCTTTAAAAGCATTTGATTATGATGTAACCGATTATCTCCACAAACCTATTACAATGGCCCGTTTTGATGCCTCTGTTAAAAGAGCAGTAGCCAAATATGAGCAGATGAATAAGGTGAATGAAGATGAAGAACATATTTTTGTTAAGAGCAATCTCAAGAAAAGAAAAGTTATCCTCAATGATATTAAGTGGATAGAAGCCTTAGGTGATTATATAAAATTAGTTACAGATGAGGCTAATATTGTTATTCTTTCAACAATGAAGGCTTTTGAAAAACAATTACCTGAAGACAAATTCTTAAGAATTCATAAGTCTTATATTGTAAATCTTGAAAAGATAGAGAAATTTAACAGTAAGAATGTTGAAGTAAGCGGCAGGTCTATACCATTAAGTAGAAACAAAAAAACAGAACTGGCAGAAGCATTAAGCAATGTTTAATTACATATAATCTACATTATAGATTATACGAACGCCTTTGAACTGAGAAACAGCATCAAAAGAAATTTGAATTCTTTTGATGTTTTTTTTTGTTTTTTGAAGAGGCACGCCTTTTGGGATCTTAATCAAAACATGTTTTAAGTATTGGTTCCGTATTCGGGCAACCGGCGGAAATTCCGGCCCTAATACTTCAATTTCACTGGCGTTACGCAGGGCCTTTGCAAACCAGGCAGACGCTTCATTTAACTTGTTGTACTCTTTGTGCTTAAAGCTAATTCTTATGATCTTGTTGATCGGAGGATATTTATACTGCTCTCTTTCATACAGCTGTTCCTGAAACATTCCTAGATAATCTCCCGTGGTAACCTGCTTAAGTATCTGATGGTAAGGGTTGAAAGTTTGAATTATTACTTTACCTCTTTTTTTTGTCCGGCCAGCTCTGCCTGCTACCTGAGTAAGTAATTGATAGGTGCGTTCATGTGCCCTGAAATCTGGAAAATTCAAAAGCGCATCTGCATTCATAATTCCTACAAGATTGACATTTCTAAAATCAAGGCCTTTAGTAAGCATTTGGGTACCTACCAATATATCCATTTCCTGATTTTCGAAAGCATGAATAATCTTGGCATATGCATGTTTACCCCTGGTGGAGTCCAGATCCATACGACCCACTTTAGCCGATGGAAAAATCGTATTTAATTCCTGTTCTACCTGTTCTGTGCCAAAGCCTTTAGTGTCTAAGGTATTGCTTCCGCAGGCCAGGCAGCTAGTTGGTATAGGGATATGATGTCCGCAATAATGGCATCTTAGTTGTTTTCTATGCATATGATATGTCAAACTCACATCACAATTGGGACACTGAGGAGAATGCCCGCAGGTAGTACATTCTAAAATTGGGGCATAACCCCGTCTGTTCTGAAACAAAATTACCTGTTCCCCCTGATTTAGTGTTTCAGTGATTTCCTCTAATAGGCGTTCAGAAAAATGCCCCTTCATTCGTTTTTTTCGATGCTGCTCCTTGATATCTACTAATTCCATATCAGGCATTAAAACATTTCCAAACCTTCTGTCTATTTGTGCATATCCGTATTTAGTTGTTTGGGCATTCTTATAGCTCTCTATGCTTGGGGTTGCAGAGCCCAGGAGAACATTACAATTAAACAGGCCTCCGAGTATAATTGCAGCATCTCTGGCATGATAACGTGGTGCAGGATCAAACTGTTTAAATGAGGTTTCATGTTCCTCATCTATAATTATCAGGCCCAAATCTGCAAAAGGTAGAAATAAAGCAGAACGAGCGCCAACAATTAGCTGTGCTTTTGATTTATTATCTAAAACATTCTTCCAAACTTCAACTTTTTCCTGCATATTGTATTTGGAATGAAAAACGGAAATAGCGGAACCAAAATATTTCTGTAATCTTGAAATGAGTTGTGTAGTAATCGCAATTTCCGGGACCAGATATAATGCCTGCTTTCCTTCATTTATACACTCTGCAATCAGTTTTACATATACCTCCGTCTTTCCCGAAGAGGTGACCCCTTTTAGTAGCGTAACTTTTTTATGATCAAAGTTTTGCCTAATTGTATTTAATGCTGTAACCTGGTATTCATTTAACTTTTTAGGCAGCTTAAGCTCCGTGGTACTGTTCAATACTACACGATCAGTTTGAATAAAATATTCTTCAAGAACTTCTTTATTTATTAGTGCTCGTATTACAGCGCGGCTCGACTTGCTGTCAATTTCTAATTCATCAAGCTTTATTGGTTTTTTTTTAGTCGCCTGAAGATGAAATAATGAAAGAACGACCTGGCTTTGTTTGGGTGCTCTCGTAAGTGAATCCAACAATTTCTCCAGTTCGGCCTCTTTATTATACCGCTGCCCCAGCCGAACATAACGTACCATTTTTGGCTTGTACTGTTCATGAATTTCTTCCTTTAATACTATAGCTTTAATTTTAATAAGCCTGTTGAGAATAGGGAGAATATTCTTTTTTTCGACAATTTCCATAACATCATTAACACGAAGGATGTTTTGGTATTTCAGGGCCTCGTAGACCAGGAATTCATCGTCTTTTAATTGATCTTCATCAATTATGACATCTTTATTCAGCAAAATCAGTGTTTCACTTTCCAATAAAAGTGCACTTGGGATGGCACTTCTGAAGACTTCGCCAAGTGTGCACATGTAATAATCCGCTATCCACTGCCAATGTTTCAATTGAATTGATGTCACAATAGGTTCTTCATCCAGAATATCATGAATGGCTTTAGCCTCATATACCAATGGTGGTCTATTATGAAGTTCAACAACAAGAGCGGTATAAAGTTTGGACTTCCCAAATGGCACGGCTACTCGCATTCCCAATTTCAATTTCGCTGCTTGGTATTCAGAAATGCGATATGTAAAATGCTTTTCCAAAGGAATTGGCAGTATGACATTTATAAAGATTTCCATTGGGTTATACTATTTATTGACCTTAAACCTCATTTCTGATGTTCTTTTCTGAGATAATTAAGAGACGCATTCAGTTCAAATCCGAGTAGTAGAATATTGGAATTCAGCCATATATATACCATAAGAATCAATAATCCCGCCAGGGCTCCATATAATTCGTTATATTTTGCAAAGTTGTCAATATAAATCCCAAACATAAAGGATGTCAAAAGAAATAACAAGGTAGTCATTAAGGCACCATAAGAAAAGAACTTAGCCTGTTTGCCTTCCCTGGTACCGAAATAGTATAAGATAGCCGTAGTAAGATAGGAAAGCAGTATAAAAAACAAGGTTTTACCAACTTTTGCTCCCACAATATCATTTTCTGAAAGATCATATCCTCTTGTTTCGGCCGCCCATTCACTTAAATATTCCAAAATATAAAACTCAAAGTATACATAACCCACCGCACCAAAGATCAATAAAACGGAAAGAAGAAAGCCTACCATCATGGCATAGGCATATTGCTTAAAGAAATTCCTTGTGAGATTTATATGGTAAGAATCTTCAAAACCACCAAAAATAGCACTAACACCATTGGTCATTAAAAAAATTGACAAAATAAACGCTGAAGAAAGCAATCCTCCACTCTGCTGATCTTTTATCTGATAGTAAATTACTTCAAAATATTCACCGGTAGCGGATGGTAAAAAAGACTCCAGAAAATCAAGAAATTGGCTATCAAAATTTTCATTACCTACACTCACATAGGGAATGATAAAAGGGATTAATGTAAACAAGAAAATAAGTAAAGGAAAAAGAGCCATAAAAAGGCTGAATGCAATAGAACTAGCCCGGGTTGAAAGTGCGCCCTGAACTATCCCTATAATGTACATTTCTACAAGATCATAGAGAGAGAGCCCTTCAAATGCCGGGAGCTTAATTTTTTTAAGTAGTCTGACTACCCAATTGACTATAGGAATCTTCTCCAGTTTTCGTTCTATTTCCTCCGACATCTAAATTGCTTTAAGACTTAGGTCTTTGTTATATACTGAATGTGTTAAAGCACCAGAAGAAATATAATCTACACCGCAATCTGCATACTTCCTAATCGTATTCTCATTTATTCCGCCGGATGATTCGGTTAAACAACGATTCCCAATGAGCGCCACTGCTTTTCTTGTATCCTCATAGCTGAAATTATCCAGAAGAATCCTAAAAACACCTTGAGATTTCAGAATTTCCTCCACTTCCATCAGATTTCTCGCTTCAACAATAATTTTTAATTCTTTATTCGATTCCTTCAAATAGAGTTTGGTTTTTTCTATTGCCTGGGTAATACCACCCGCAAAGTCTATATGGTTGTCTTTCAGCATAATCATATCATACAAAGCAAACCTATGATTCTCTCCTCCTCCAATGGTAACAGCCCATTTTTCAAGAGCCCTTATTCCAGGAGTTGTTTTTCGGGTGTCCAGGATTTTTGTTTTAGTCCCTTCCAGAAGCGAAACAAAATAATTAGTTTTAGTAGCAATTGCGCTCATGCGTTGCATGGCATTTAAGACAAGTCTTTCGGCTTTTAAAATAGATTGCGATCTTCCTTCAACATAAAATGCTACGTCCCCAAAATTGACTTTTTGACCATCATTTAAGAGAATTTCCATTTTTAAATCCTTATCAACATAATCAAAAGTCTGTCGCGCAAATTCAACGCCTGCTAATATGCATTCATCTTTTACTAACAGCTTTGCCTTACCCATTGAATTCTGGGGAATACAAGCAAGTGAACTATGATCTCCATCACCTACATCTTCCCTAATGGCATTTTCTATTATTAAAGATATCTCCTTTTGGAATTGTTCTTCTGATATCATTTTTGCAACTTGTAGGGTACTAAATTAGTAAAAACATATGCCAATAAAGAAATTCAATTTCCTTTAAATTATAACTTAGATACATGAGGATAAAACTTCTTACCATAGGAAAAACAGATAATGGAGAGTTACAGAAGCTGATAGATGTTTATCTGAAGAGATTGAAACACTACGTAAAATTCGAATTGGCAGTTTTACCAGATATTAAAAATACCAAAAAACTATCTGCTTCTGATCAAATGGAGAAGGAAGCTGAGTTAATCTTAAAAAATATTAACAGCACGGATACAGTTTTTTTATTAGATGAAAATGGTAAGGAATATACTTCTGTAGGATTTGCCAATCAATTGCAAAAGCAAATGAATTCGGGTATTAAAGAATGGGTTTTGGTTATAGGGGGTCCCTACGGCTTTAGTGATTCCATTAAACAAAAAGCAAATGGACAAATTAGTCTCTCAAAAATGACTTTCTCACATCAAATGGTCCGCTTATTTATTGTTGAACAAATTTACAGGGCATTTACCATTCTCAGGAATGAGCCTTATCATCACAAGTGAGGTCGCGCTAATGATTAATCAACTACATATCAAAAAGAAGTTTAGTATAAAACTCTAAACTTAATAGTGTTTTCTACTTTTTTGAGTGCTTTAATTACCTCTTTGTTATAATCCCTGTCCAGATCAGTGATCACATAACCTACATCACTATCCGTAGAAAGGTATTGTCCGGAAATATTCATCTCATAAGTAGCGAGGACCTCATTAATTTTAGCCATAATTCCCGGAACATTTCTATGAATGTGCAAGAACCTATGGGCCTTATCCTGTTTAGGCAATCGTATATTTGGAAAATTAACCGCATCCACCGTATTCCCTGAATTGACATAATACATAATCTTGTTGGGTACGAAATCAGCAATATCCCGCTGTGCTTCCTCAGTACTACCTCCAATATGTGGAGTTAGAATAACGTTCGGGATTCCCTGCAATTCTGAGACAAAGGGTCCATTGGACTTGGGTTCATCAGGAAAAACGTCTATTGCTGCACCGCGTAGTTTGCCACTTTTAAGAGCTTTTACAAGAGCTGGTATATCCACTACAAAACCTCTGGAAAGATTTAAAAGCATGGCGCCTTCACGCATTTGGTTAATTTCACGTTCACCAATAAAATTAATATTGGCTTTATTGTCATCCAGATGCAAGGAAACCGCGTCGGAAACATTTAATAAATCTTCAAGAGTTTCGCATTTTACTGCGTTCCCCATTGCTAATCTGTCTTCAATATCATAGTAATAAACACGCATTCCAATTGCCTCAGCCAGTACTGACAGTTGTTTGCCTATATTTCCATAACCGACAATTCCCAGGTTTTTTCCCCGAATTTCTTTAGAATTTATAGCTGTTTTATTCCATTCACCATTGTGTATTTCAGTACTTCTTGGAAAAACATTTCGAAATAACATAATGATTTGCCCAATAGCCAATTCAACAACAGACCTGGTATTGCTATATGGAGCGTTAAACACCACTACCCCTTTCTTTTTACAATAATCCAAATCTATCTGAGTGGTCCCAATACAAAAGGCTCCTACCACCAGTAATTTATTTGCAGCATCCAAAACCTTAGGAGTAAGTTTTGTTTTGGAACGGATTCCCAGGACGTGTACTCCCTTTATCTTTTCAATAAGTTCATCTTCCGATAAACTTTGTTCTATGAGCTCTACTGAGAAACCATCTTCCGAAAGATTATCAAAAGCAGCCGGATGCACATTTTCCAATAAAAGTATCTTAATTCTATTTTTTGGATAAGAAAGGCTTCTTGGCAGGTCGTTAATGAATAAAAACTCATCCAAATTAGGGGCAACATGATCCGCATTGTCAGCTGCTTTATCCCTGTGAACGTTTTCTGTATAGGCAAAAAATTTGTGAGCAATGCCTGCTTCCCGCATAACATAATCACTATACCCATCCCCTATCACCTGCACTTCACCTTCAAGATCGAGCTGCTTTAAGCATTCAATTTTACCATTATGGGTAGCCAGGACATTCTTTTCATCAAAACCTATAATGTTTCCTTCCTGGTCAAATTTAAATGTATTAGCATAAACCCTTTCAGATGGAATATTATACTCTTTTACAATAGGATCTATAAATTCTTTAAATCCACATGAAATCACATAAATGTCGTCAGAGTACTTTTCAAAAAACTCCTTGTTGGCAGCAATTGATTTTGAGATCTTTTGCCGCAACTCATCAACAAGCGGATTTAAGTGATTCTTATGTGCTTTGAGGAGTTTAATTCTTCTTTCCAGGGATTCGGTAAAAGAAATATCACCGTCAATTCCAAGATTGGTAATTTCCTGTATTTCATGAATGACATCTTCTCTATTAGACTTGCCGTGCAAAGTCATTTCGGCCAGTACATCCAAGGCTTCTACTCTGGTTAAGGTACTATCAAAATCAAAAACATACTTGCGTCCCACTTCCGTCATCCTTTATAAAAGTTAGGCGGTAAAATTATAAATTAATTTGACGCTTTATGAAATCATGATGTAAAAATGGAGATAATTCATTTATCTATGAATTCCGTTGCTGATTTTAAGTCTTAAAGCCCTTATGAATCAGATATCCAAATTATCAATTTTACGTTTTACTCCCATTAGCACCCTAAAGCAAGGTAAGTAGCTAAATAAGTTGAGAAAGCCCTTGGGACCAATAGATAATAATTGAATGGCAATCGGCTGGTTTACGGCAAATGATCCGTTAATTCTTTGATATAATTTATTTCTTCTTTAGAATATGGAGTGCCGTCCTGTCGCAGGATATCATGATGCCAGATTTTTGGTTCAGAAGTAAATGTAGAATCCCAGCTTTTCCAGGGGTAAATAGTGTTTGTTTTACCTGAAACAAATCCCCAATTAATAGCTGCAATTTTATCTTTTTTTAGAATTGGCAGGACTTTTTGGAAAGTATTCCCAGCGCCTCTCGCTAGATACTCGGTACAAAATAAGGGTCTATTGTATTTTTGTAGTTCGGTTATTTTCTTCTTAACATTTTCTATTTCCCCATCATACGCATGGAATGAAATAACATCAGAATTCATAAGCATATATCTATCCAAAGCTGGTAAACTATCCGGAGTACCCCAATGGGCAATATTTCCTTTCCAAATACCAGTAGTCAATGGCTGACTGGGGTTTATTTCTCTTGCCCATCCCATTACTTTTTTTAAAAGTATGAGTGAAAACTCATGTTTATTATTTACTTCAAGCTCACGTCTTCCTGGCTGACCAGCAATATTATCAGGTTCATTATATACATCCCAAACCAGGACTCTTTCATCATTGGCAAAATGCCCCACTACTCCTTTAATGTACGACTCTAATTCATCATGACGGGTGGTATCTCCCAGAATTTCAGCACCTGGCGACTGCACCCATCCTGAGTTGTGCACATGTGGAACAGGTTCTGGTTGAACGCCTGGTTTAGGAATTGGGTGCCACACATCATCCAGCAAAACAAACATGGTCTTTGTCTTATGTTTTTGCGCCAATCCTAAATAGATATCCAGCCGATTTAAAAAGCCAATAGAATCCTGGCTCCAAAGTAAGTTATGAAGATATACGCGGTGCAAATTCATTCCAAGATCTGCAGACCATTTTAATTCTCTGTCAATTGTTTCAGGATCAAAGGTATCTTCCTGCCAGAACTCAAGTTGATTTATGGATGAACTAGGATTAAAATTAGCTCCCAGATACCAGGGTTGCTTATCATACCACTCCCAGGCCTTCTCAGAAGACCATCGTTGGCCTTCAACTACGACGACTTGCTTACCTGGCTTTTTTGAATTTTGCTCCCCGCATGCAAGCGCGAGAAAAAAAAGTATACAAACCCCTAAATATTTCATAAACCGTTTATTTTAGTAATTGTAAATAATACCTGTAAGAATAGCAATTCCAAAACTCAATAGGGTCCCTATCAAAATATATTCCGTTAATTTTCTGCTGTTACTTTCTTTCAAATCGTTAAATCGAAATACAGATTTGGCAGTAATAAGCAGCCCAATTGCTTCCCATCTTCCCATAATAATGAAAATAAGAACAAATAAACGCTCTATTATACCAATGTATTTTCCTGCACTAGGAAGTGATTTATGATCTAAATTTATCTGATTCGACATCCCTTCCAATAAAATACTCATTATAATGGCTGCAGGATAAGTCACAAAAACTATAGCGGTTAAAAGCGGCCAGTCTATTTGTTCTATTAAAGTGATCGTATGCCCCAGAAGATTACCGTAATAAGCGCATATATACAACACTGCTATATGCAGAAATTGATCTATAAAAAAAGGAATGCGCTTATTTTTAAATAAAGGCGTCACATAAATTTTAAGCAAGTCGATAATATAATGAGAGAGGGCAATAAACAGGGCCATTTTCCAATAGTCTATATTCCATAGCAATAAGATAATGACCAAAAAATGAATTAGGATATGGAGATATAGAAATCCGGAAGCAACTTTCTTAGCCTCTTTCTGAATAACCCATCGTTTTGGTTGTAAAAGAAAATCACCAATTATGTGAGCCAGAAAAAGTTTTGTAAAAAGTATCATGTCCGGGGGCTTTTATAGTTTTTATCGTAATAATTTAACAAGTCTTTGACCAGATCTAATCGTGCTCTTTTTTGCCTCTGGCTTACGGCAGATTGTTGTATCTGCAATTGATCTGCAATTTCCTTTTGGGAAGCTCCTGGATCTTCAAGGGCCATTACAATGATTTCTGCAGATACCACACTCCAGGTATCCATAAAATCCAATCCTAATTTCAACATTAAATTAAGTGTGTCTTCTAATTGTGAATCTGCTGTGGCTATAGCCAGATTTATTTTTTTCTCCTTTAACAGACTTAAGGTTCTGCCCGACCTTTGATAGGCCGAACCATTGGATTCACTGACACCAACGCCCCTAAAATCTTCATCTCCCAAGCCAATCCCAATTCGTACATCCAGGTATTTAATAGTTTTGATCAGAGCTTTAATTTGAATGGCCACTTTCAATGCTTTTTCAGGTGCAATTCGTATTTGAAATTCATCCCCCCTGTATATTTCCCATACCCCGGGTGAATCACCCAGTTCCCGTAAAAAATTCTTTAAAACTGGCATCCAATCGGTGGTTTTATAACCTGCCGAATTGACAATATCTCCGGTTAAAACTGCAATCATTATTATAAGCTTAAATGCTAATATACATAAATATTATTTAATATGCTAATATTTTTAATTATAAGTTATATTGCTAATATATAAGTTAAGAAATACTTGTTAAAAGCAACATTCCTCCTAATTCAAAACCATCTTCTTACTTTTATACAGTAATCCCTGTATTTTTTGCCAAACAAGCCGGCTAGTGTTGATTCCTCGGGTTGAATCTGAAAAGCGTTCATATATGAAACAAAACCAGCCGCCAAAAGAACATTGAATGCATTGGCTAACCATAGTGCCCAGCTTAATAATATTAATAACAAACCCAAATACATTGGATTACGTGAGAATTTATAAATACCATTTGAAACCAAAGAAGTGGCTTTAGATGGGTTTTTAGAATCTGCCGAAGTCCGGGCAACGTAAAACTGAATAAATGCGATACAACTAATTACTACCGCCAATATCAGCATTATCCTAATTAAATACTTTCTGCCAAAAAAATCGAAATATCCAAACGGCAAGAATTCAGCTAACAGGTACATTAGACTCCCAAATATCAAAAAAACAATTACAGGCGGTAGTTTAAGCTTCATGATAGAAAAATAGTGGAATTAAAATTACTACTTTTAGCATTTACAACAATCCTTTTTTGTGAATTCCTATGACTTATGGACCTCGTTTTCGCCACACACAATGCAAATAAATTAAAAGAGGTAAGTCTATTGCTTCCCAAAGATATCCGACTTATCTCCTTGGAAGATCTTGGCTGCAACGAAGAAATACCGGAAACGGGGACAACCCTTGAAGCCAATGCACAATTAAAAGCGGACTATATTACCAAACACTATGGAATTTCTTGTTTTGCAGATGATACAGGGCTTATCATAGATGCACTTAACGGGGCACCGGGAGTTCATTCCGCCAGATTTGCCGGTGAAGAAAAGGATTCGGAAAAAAACATGGAAAAAGTTTTATTTGAGTTAAAGAACATCACCTCTCGTACAGCCAGATTTAAAACAGTAATCGCCTTAAATCTAAATAAAAAAAGAATCCTATTCGAAGGAGTTGTTGAAGGCAGAATAACTAAAGAAAATCTAGGTGCCCAAGGTTTTGGATACGATCCTATTTTCATTCCAATAGGTTATGACCAAACCTTTGCTCAATTACCAATCCAAATAAAAAACGAAATAAGCCATAGAGGAAAGGCACTTCAAAAACTTATTATATACCTTACTAAGCAGGGAATATAACAAGTTAACCACCATCTAAATAAATAAGAGTATCTTTGCCGCTTAAATTGAAGCCGCTAGTATAGCATGTGTTGCGCTGAGTCTAATAAGTTATAAGGATAATCGCTCTATGCAACATACATATTTGCGATTAGGTAAATTATAACATATTATGACGAAATTTGAAGCATTGGGGCTCAATAGCGCCCTACTAAATGCTATAACCGATTTAGGATTTGAAACTCCATCGGAGGTTCAGGAAAAATCCATCCCTCTTTTATTAGAAGGTGAAATAGATTTAGTGGCTCTGGCTCAAACCGGAACCGGTAAAACTGCTGCTTTTGGGTTTCCCTTAATTCAAAAAATAGACAGTGAAAGTAGAACTACACAAGGGTTAATATTATCCCCAACCCGAGAGCTATGTTTGCAGATTACCAATGAAATGCAATTGTATTCGAAATATGTAAAAGGTTTGAATACTGTAGCCATTTATGGAGGTGCAAGTATAACTGATCAGGCACGGCAAATCAAAAGAGGTGCACAAATCGTTGTCGCCACTCCGGGTAGAATGAAGGACATGATTGGCCGTGGAATCATAGATATTTCCAAAATTGACTATTGTATTCTTGATGAAGCAGATGAGATGCTAAATATGGGGTTTTATGAGGATATAAAGGACATTCTTTCAAATACACCCAAAGAAAAATCTACCTGGCTTTTTTCAGCTACTATGCCAAAAGAAGTAGCTACCATAGCTAAAAAGTTTATGCACAACCCAACGGAAATTACCGTAGGTGCTAAAAATTCTGGTGTGGACACTGTACAACATGAACATTATGTGGTGGGTGGACGCGATAGGTATTCTGCATTAAAACGTCTTGCCGATGCTAATCCGGGAATTTTTTCTGTGGTCTTTTGCCGAACTAAACGTGACACTCAAAGAGTTGCCGAAAAGCTAATTGAGGACGGCTACAATGCCGGGGCACTGCATGGCGATTTAAGCCAAAATCAACGCGACATGGTAATGAATGCTTTCCGTAAAAAGCAAATTCAAATGTTGGTGGCCACAGATGTTGCGGCCCGAGGAATAGACGTAGACGATATTACCCATGTAATTAATTATCAGCTTCCCGATGAAATAGAGACCTATACACATAGGAGTGGGCGAACTGGAAGAGCCGGTAAATCTGGTATTTCGATGGTGATAGTCACGCGAAGTGAATTGCGAAAAATTCATGCCATAGAGAAAAAAATACAGCAAAATTTCATTGCTAAAAAAATACCTACCGGAATAGAAATTTGTGAGATTCAATTGTATCATTTGGCCAATAGAATCCGTACTACAGAAATAAATGAAGAAGTAAGTAATTATTTACCAGCTATTAACGATGTACTGGAAGGCCTGGACAGGGATGAATTAATCCAAAAAATTGTTTCCGTAGAATTTACCCGTTTTTTTAATTACTACAGTAAAACCAAGGATCTAAATTCCGCTGAACCTGATCGCGGAGAAAGAAGGAAAGGCAAGGAGTCTGGCGATTTTTCTAAGGACGGATCTGTTCGATATTTTATAAATGTAGGAGAGCGCGATGGGTATGACTGGATGTCTTTAAAAGACTTTTTGAAGGATACGCTTCAGCTGGGTAAAGATGATATATTCAAAGTAGATGTCAAAGAAGGTTTTTCCTTTTTCAATACAGAAGCAACCCTTAAGGATCAAATTCTGGAGACATTTACAGACTTTAAGATAAAAGGACGATTTATAAACGTTGAAGTCTCTAATAGTCCTGAAGGTGGAGGGCGAAGAAGGGATAAAGGGCCAAGGAAAAGCAGAGACAGCAAGGACTGGGATAAAGGCCGTGGAAAAAAGAGGGAAGGTAGCTTTTCAAAAAGCGGTTCAAGAAGATCAGGATCCAAACAGGGTTCATCTTCCGGAAATAGACGCAGTAAAAAAAGAGATGGTTTCTATTAGTTAATTGTATATTAAAAAATGTGCCAGGGTATCTATTTTTATTTTATTCGTATTATAAATTAGCATTGCACTAAATGAAGAAGTATTTATTGTGCTTGTTTTCATTAATCAGTTTTGTCGGGATATCACAGGAAAGTGAAGCTGAGCAGAAAGAACAAGAATTTCAGGCAGTAGTTATTAACGCGCAATCCAATACCCCTTTGGAAAGTGTTCATGTAATAAACCTCAACAAGGTTGTTGGTACTATAACCAACTCCAAGGGTGAATTTTCTATGAAAGCCTCTGTTAACGATACGCTTTACTTCTCATATTTAGGCTTTAAATCGCAGAAAATTCGTGTTACGAATGATATGTTTAAGTTTGAAAACACCAAGATTGCACTGACGGAACTCGCTTATGCCTTGGAAGAAGTGATTGTTAAGCCATACGAATTAACGGGCTATCTTGAAATTGATGTAAAAAACCTGCCCATTAATACTTCATATCAATATAGCATCTCAGGATTACCCACCAGCTATGAAGCCGGAAGTAAAAATCCAAGTGCGGTAACAAAGGTTTTAGGTTCCATTCTTAATCCTGCGGATCTTCTAAGAAATTTATTTGGAAAACAACCCAACCAGATGAAAAAGTTAAGGCAAATAAAAGATGATGATGACATCAGGGATCTCCTTGCTTCGAAATTTGATCGGGAAACACTTAAAGAACTATTACAAATTGATGAATTTGATATTAATGATATTCTTTCTAATTGCAATTATTCAACCTCCTTTATAAAAACAGCCAATGATTTACAAATATTGGATGCAATTAGCAGTTGTTATGAAGAATTCAAAGTGCTCAACAGAAAAAAGTAACTTCGTAGTTAAGAGCTCATTACCAATATAAATAATTGATGTAAGAATAGCCTTATGAAACAAATTAAGGGCCTTCGAAATAAATTTTATTTTTCCGCATTCATTTTATAGCTTTAGACAAAATCTATGAACATGAAAAAACTGCTTATTGCAATTGCAGTTTCTGCACTTTTTTTTACTTGCAAAGTTGAAAAAAATGAACCCCAAACTCCAGCTTCCACAGTTAAAGACAGTACTCAAATAGTTCAGAAAAAAGTTCCATTTGTCTGGCAGGGTGCTAATATCTATTTTTTATTAACAGACAGGTTCAATAACGGTAATCCCGAAAATGATCTGAATTTCGACCGTACAAACGAAACAGCTCCTTTAAGAGGTTTTATGGGTGGCGATATTCAGGGTATCACAGACAAAATTGAAGAAGGTTACTTTTCAAAATTAGGAGTAAATGCTATTTGGTTTACACCAGTAGTAGAACAAATCCATGGAGATACAGATGAAGGAACAGGGAATACATATGCTTATCATGGATACTGGGCAAAGGATTGGACCGCCCTGGATCCCAATTTCGGCACTAAAAAAGATCTTGAAAATCTTGTAAAAACAGCTCATAAAAATAATATAAGGATTTTGATGGATGTGGTAATTAACCATACGGGGCCGGTAACCGAGCAAGATCCGGTATGGCCGGAAGATTGGGTAAGAACAACCCCTGTTTGTGAACATACGAATTATGAAACTACAACAAGTTGTACTTTGGTTGCGAACTTGCCTGATATTTACACAGAGTCTGATGAAGCGGTTGAGCTACCGGATGCATTACTGGCAAAATGGAAGGATGAAGGGAGACTTAGTAATGAGTTGGATGAACTTCAACTCTTTTTTCAAAGAACGGGTTACCCCCGTGCTCCCAGGTTTTATATCATTAAATGGTTAACAGACTATGTTAACGATATGGGTATTGACGGTTTCAGGGTAGATACAGCTAAACATGCCGATGAAAAAACATGGTTAGAATTATATGTAGAAGCTTCCAAAGCATTTGAAACCTGGAAAAAAAAGCATCCGGAAGATGTATTGGATAACACCGCATTTTATATGGTTGGTGAAGCTTACGGCTACGAAATTTCTACAGGTAGAGAATTCGATTTTGGTGATAAGAAGGTTGATTATTTTGAATATGGCTTTGAAAGTCTAATAAACTTTGAACTAAAAAATGATGCTAAAAAGTCTTACGAAACAATTTTTAAAAAATACAATAGTATCCTGAACTCTGAATTAAAAGACAAAGGTGTACTTAACTATCTGACTTCACATGATGATTCAGAACCCTTTGACAAAGACAGGAAGAGACCCTATTATATGGCGAACGTGCTTTTCCTAACCCCGGGAACTTCACAGATTTATTACGGAGATGAATCTGCGCGGGATCTTACTATTGAAAACACAGAAGGGGATGCTACTTTAAGATCATTTATGAATTGGGAAGAAATTGATAGTCTCCAGGAAACTAAGAATATTCTAACTCACTGGCAGAAATTGGGAAGTTTTCGAGCTAATCATCCTGCCATAGGGGCCGGAAGACATAAACGTCTAAGTAAAAAGCCCTATGTTTTCAGCAGAACCTACATTAATGAAAATTTTAAGGACAAGATCGTGGTAGGACTAGATTTACCCAAAGGTAAAAAATCGCTTTGGGTTAAAGGATTCTTTGGAGACGGAACAAAACTTTTTGACACTTATTCCGAAACTTATGTTGAAGTGAAAAATGGAAAGGTAATCCTGGAAAATGATAATAATATAGCCCTCCTTGAATTAGCAGATTAATTGGAGTTCTTAAAGGAAAGCATAATCAATATTTGGAATCCATACGATTTATGCTTCTAATTAAGGGGTTTTATGAAGATGAACAGGAGAAATTTTATCATTAGGTCCTTTTTTGCCCTGCTGGGGTTATTCCTTTTTGACATTTTTTGGTTCGAGAAGTATGTAATTCAATGGACCACTTATGATCTCTCCAATTCGGAAAATAAAATAAAAATCGTTCATTTAACTGATCTTCATATAAATGAATTAAAATCTTTCCATAAGGCTATTGCCAAAAAAATTAACCAAGAGTTACCGGACCTAATTTGCATTACGGGAGATTCTGTCAACCGCAATAACGGATTACCCGTTTTAAATCAATTTTTAGACCTTATCAGCAAAGAAATACCGAAAGTGGTAATCATGGGAAACAAGGAATATGCGGGGAAAGTAGATATAAATTCTTTCAGAGCTTTAATTAAGAAGCATAATGGCCAATTACTTATTAATGAAAGTTTAAAATTCTCAACGGCTAACAGAAACCTTGCTATCATTGGTATTGATGACTTTATTGGAGGTAATCCCGATTTCACAAATGCCCTAACAGGATATGATAGTGCAGAAGAAGCCATTGTACTAAATCATTGTCCTGAGTATAGTGATGAAATAGCTCTTCTAAATGAAATTCAAAAAGTAAATATTAAGCTCATATTGTCTGGTCATACTCATGGCGGGCAAATAACATTTCTTGGGAAAGCATTTTATAAACCAGGTGGCTGTGGTAGATTCTTAAGAGGATGGTACAAACTGAATGATATCAGAATGTATGTGTCCAAGGGCATTGGTACAAAATATATTCCTATACGAATGGGATGCAGAGCAGAAGCTACTATATTTTATGTTTAAGTTAAACTATTTATTTTAAGGAGTGAAGGGCTATCCTATTCCCTTCCGTATCTGTTAGGAGCGCCATAAAACCATGCCCTCCTCCTATCTCCTTTTTTTGTTGAATTATAGAGCCTCCGGCATTCGTTACTTTGGCCAGTTCCACGGCGAGGTCTTTACAGGAAAAATAAAGAAGCGGACCAGCAGTGTCACTTGGAATATACATCTCATGTTTAACTAAAGATCCCGAACTACCAGTTTTGCCCTGGAAACCCGGGAACCAACCCATGATGATTCCGCCTAAATCATGAACAGAAATTGAAATATCAAAAACTTCCTCATAAAATTTTCTGGCCCGTTCCATATCTTCCACTGGTATTTCGAACCATCCTACCATATTGTGCTCCATAATTCAAAGTTATTTTTCCAAAATGTCTTTTAAACTAACTAAACCTTCTTCAAAATCTTTGCCTACGGCCTTATCCATATTCATAAAAAGCATCATAATGCTTACAGGAAACTTATTCTTGCCAGAAAAACCCCAGGTAACTTCAGTTTCCCCTTCACTAGTTTCTTTTACCCTTAAATATGCATCTGATTGGGACTTCCAGGGTTTTAGAAAACGTAACTCACTTTCTATTACTTCATTTTCAACGATTCGCTTTATCTCCTGTTCGCCACTACCAACATCCTTGTTTCCTTCCCATTTGCTGGTAGCGCCTATTTCACCATCGATACCTTCAAATTCTTTCTTCATATTTGGATCTCTTTTACCCCAAGGACTCCAATTATCCTGATTTTTCAAATATTTAAGATATTCGAATACAACCGGAACAGATTGCTGCACTTTTATACTTCTGCTAACATCATAATTTTTAGGTGCAATCAAAGCTAAAATTATAACTAGAACAACTATGCCCGCGAGTATGTATAATATTGTAGTCATTTGTTTATCAGTTAATTGGTTACCTTTAAATATAAATAAATTTAATTTTCTATCCTATATCTTTCTATAATTTCATCAATACTTTTAATAGATTTTTTAGTCCAATCGAACCG
>NZ_JBATKE010000146.1:0-19206 GCF_049669105.1 Eudoraea sp. | reverse complement strand
AAAAAGCCATAGACTATTTTAATCTGGCCTATGATAGGGCCACAGAATCCGATCTTGCTCTCGATCAGGTACAAACCCTTTTGGCATTGGGCAATACCTATCGGAAAACAGATGTAAAAAAAGCGCTTAAGGCCTACCAGGATGCGGAAACTTTGGCAATTGAACTGGATACTAATGAAGAACTTAGGGACATTTATGAAGGGATGGCATTGTCTTATCAAGCGACTGGGGATTATAAAAATGCCTATGCCTACCAGAACAAATATTTGACGATTAAAGACGAAATATTCAATATAGAAACCGATGATAAAATACGAGGGTTGCAATTCGATTTTGACCTTGAAAAGAAAGAAGATGAAATAGGGATGTTGGAACGGGAAGCTCAAATTGCTGACTTACAGGCCAAACGGCAGAAGTATGTCATCTACGGCACTGTTTTGGGACTGCTTTTAGTCTTTGTACTTGCTGTGGGGTCTTACAAAAGATACCGTTACGTGAAGAAAACCAATAAGATCATCGAAGAGGAAAAAAACCGATCGGAAAACCTGTTATTAAATATCCTACCCGATGAAACCGCTTTGGAACTAAAACAGTTCGGAAAGGTAAAAGCCAAAAAATTTGAATCGGTTACCGTCATGTTTACCGATTTTAAGAGCTTTACCAGTTATTCGCAAAACCTATCCCCGGAATTACTGGTTAAAACCGTAGATTATTATTTTTCAAAGTTCGATACCATCATGGAAAAATATGGTCTTGAAAAAATTAAGACCATAGGCGACGCCTATATGTGTGCCGGGGGGTTGCCTTTTCCTACCGAAGACCATCCTTATAAAATGGTACAGGCCGCTTTTGAAGTTGCTCAGGTGATGGAAGAAACGAAACTCAAACCACCTAAGGACATTGTTCCCTTCGATGTCCGTATTGGAATCAATACCGGAGGAATAGTTGCCGGGGTGGTAGGTACCAAAAAATTTGCCTACGACATCTGGGGCGATACGGTGAACGTAGCGGCCCGTATGGAATCCTTATCGGAACCGGGAAGGGTAAATGTTTCTCAAAGTACCTATCTGCTTATTAAGGATCGCTATACCTGCGAGCACAGGGGGCAAATACATGTTAAGAACAAAGGGATGATGGATATGTATTTTGTAAATGAGAAAAAAGATGAACCCTCCATTAAAGTGAAGAAGGAGAATATAATAAATATTTGATATTTCATCATAATATAAATATTTGCAAACCACTGCAATCACCCCTATTATGGTATTCCTTGTATTTTAAACTTTGGCCTGCAGGCCGTTAATGAAATGCCTCGAAATTTTTAATTACTTTGAAGAAAACCGGGTGTTAAACTTCGCAGTCCATATCGTAACCTGCCCCTCAACCCGGCTTTTACAATATGATTATAAGTACTAATAGGAAGCTTACTTATTATTTCATGGGATAGCTTAACTTTCTGCCCGGGGCCGCGCAATCTGAATTGAGTGGCCTGTGTAGGACCATACATTAAGTGAAGCCAAAGCCTGGGGCGCAGAAAAAAGTATTTGTACAAAGGAGGGCTGCAGCCAATAATTTCAGCCATGCCATTCATATACCCGTGATAATCTACTAAACTCCGGATGCGCTCCGCGTTTTGCTCAAATTGTTCGCGATATACCGCTAAATCTTCCTGGGCTACTTTATCCATTTCCACAGGATCCGGCAATTTCATATCCCCATTAAAAATTAACGCACAATATCTGGATTGCATCTCCATTATAGGAAACTGACTTCCAAAGCCGGGCCTCGCCCATCCTATCCAGGCAATGCGATTTCCATATTCAGGATGAAACATATGTTTGTACATCTTACGAGGATCACAGGACTTAAGGGCTTCGGGCATAAAGTCTACCTTGTTTAGATATCCGGTACAAAAGACAATCGTATCTATATTCTCTATGCAAATTCCATCTGCAGATGTGAGTTTGGCACCCCCTTCTTCGACTTTGGTAATATCTCCAACTACTTTACAACCATGATTTGCAATTGCTTTGGGTAAAGCAAGTGTTTTGGTTCCAAAAATTCCCCAAATGCCGCGTTTGGCAGAAACTTTTTCATTGAGATCTGCCAAGGCATCAAAGACAGGATCTTTTCTACCCCTTTCAAGTTTAAGTACAAAAGGACTTAATAGCTTACCATATTCACGCGGTAAATCCCAAATTCCACGATGTGTTGAAACATCTGCCGCATGGCCGCCACGCTTCCTTGGAACTACCCAACCTGTGGATTCACGAAGGCTCACCCAACATTCTTTGGCCACTTGTGAAATTTCGAAGGCTACATCGGATCCGGACTCGCCACCACCCACTACAAGTACGCGTTTATCCTTAAAATCGCCGGCATTTTTATAATCTCTTGAATGTGAATAAGAAACTTTGGTAAGTTCCTTCTGCCATTCCGGATATTTAGGAACATTATTATTTCCTATTGCCAAAATAAGACGCTTGGTTTCTATTAATTCTCCGGATGCGAGTAGAATCTCCCAGCGGTCTTCCTCTATTGAAACCACTTTCGCTACCTTGCTGCTGTAGCGTATATGCTCTTGCACCCCAAAATGACTGGCATAGGAATTCCAATAGGAAACGGCTTCATCCTTGCTCCAAAAGTGATGATCCATACCTTCGCCAACCCAGAAATCGGAAAACATGCTAAAAGTAACAGAAGATGTCAGGATAAGATTGTCATACCCTTTGGAGAAAACACCTCCCAGGGTATCAGACTGTTCCAAACACAAAACATTCTTTATCCCTTTTTCAAGCAGTTCTTTAACGGCAACTATTCCTCCTGGTCCTGCCCCAATGACCACACAGTTATACATTTTTTATAGTATTATATTTTCAATTATTAAATCGGTCAATTCAAATAAAGGTAAAATATCATGATCAATATCCTGCTTTCGTATGATATCCTGAACATGCCCGGAACTAAGATTCGGAGGTAAGACTTCAATTATTACGGTATAAAGAAGTGGTTTGCCGGAAGAATCGCGTACCTTAATCTTAGAGATTAATGCCATACTGTGTTCTTCATCGGTTATGAAGTCATTTTTTATCCAATCCGGCAATCTCACAGGAACCGCGCCAATGATTTCCTTTTTATAGTCAATTTTGGATTGTTGCAGGGTCTTCCCCAGTAATCCTCCTGCCTGGATAGTTTTATGGACTGATTTAATAGGATGGTGATCTGTGTTATAAAACTTAACCACGCCTACCGTTCTTGAAACACCCTTTTTATCCTTAAGATGAACAATCCTTATTTTATCATCCTGGCGAATAATTTCACACTCAACGGGGCCATATAATTTCTCAAGTGTGGTGGTATGCAGGGTATTGGTATCCATATAATCTATAGTAATAATCTTAATTATACTCTTGGTTTATTTTTTAAAAAATGACAGTGCCAATTACTCCTGTACTGAAAGTTTTTGTCGCCTAAAATACTCAAAATTTAGTAATGTATCTTATTTATAAATTCTTTTTAGTCACCAAAAAATTGTACCATATAATCCTAGAAACCGATACTGTTTTTGGTTCTTTAATCATAATTCAAAAAAGGGGAAATCTCCTATATATGTGCGAATCTTCTTTAAATACCGATAAACTTCTATGCATATTATAAAGAAGGCTAAACCATATCAATAATTTTTGTAAATTCCATCATTATAACTTTGAAAAACCCAACCATTACCATTTTCCAACCAACTATGCCAAAAACTATTTATAACCCTCGCCTAAAAGCATTAATCCTTTTTTTTAGTTTCTTTTTAATCGCCATTTCACCTCTTTTGGCGCAGAAACAATTGGGAAAACCAATTATTACAAATTACAAATACCAGGATTATGGAGCTGGACCTGCTAATTGGTGGGCTTTAGAAGATGACCAAGGAATTATGTACTTCGCAAATGGTGCAGGAATTTTGCAATACGACGGGGTAAATTGGAAAGTAATTAAGCTACCAAGGGTTGGAGGTGTACGATCATTGAAAAAAGATAAGCAAGGAATCATTCATGTGGGAGGTATTGGGGAAATAGGATATTTGGAAGCAGATGCCAAAGGGGAATTTCAATATAAGACTTTACTAAATGAAATTCCAGAAGAGCATAGGTCTTTTAAAGATGTATGGGAGATAGATTACCATAAGGGGCGAATCATTTTTAGAACGGAATTTAAATTATATGCCTGGGATGGTGAAAGCATGAAAGTGATTCCCTCTAAGGATGGTTATCATGTAGGTAATATTATTAATGACACCTATTACTTACGTATTTGGGGGGTGGGTCTCTGTATTTTAAAGGATGATGACACTTTTGAACTGGTGCCAGGAGGAGAAGCATTTACTAGTGAGCGTATTTATGCCATTTTACCTTATGATGAAGATCAATTACTTATTGGTACAAGAACCCAAGGGTTTTACCTATATGATGGTAAAGAATTTAAACCATTTAAGACAGAAATAGATGCCTACGTTAAAGATAAGTTATACCTGCCAGGAGTAGCTTTAGATGATGGCCGTTTTGTCTTAAATACTTTTAGCGATGGAGCCTATTTAATTGATCATGATGGAAAATTAATACAGAAGTATACTACAGATAATGGCTTGCAAGATGGGAGTGTGGACTATATTTATGTTGATTCAAGAGGTGTTCTTTGGATGATGCTCTTAAATGGAATTTCTACTACAAACCTAAATTCCAGTTTTACCTTATTGGACTCTGATATGGGACTAACTACAAACGTGGTTAATGATGTTTATAGATTTAAAGATGTCTTATATTTAAGTAATAATGATGGCATTGCCTATTTAGATAAGGCTGAAAAAGTTATTAAAAGTATTCCTGGGACCTTTGGACAAGGAACCAATTTTTTGGAATATAATAATAGACTTTATGTCGGGACTAATGGGATGGGACTTGTTGAAATAACCGGATCTTCTTTTAAATATGTTCGTGAAAATATCAATTATGATTTTAGAGCAGGTCTTATTTATCAGTCAAACATGGATCCAAAACGTTTTTATGTTTCACATCAGCAAGGAATAATAAGTTTTTATTTTGATGAAGGTAAAAAGCAATTCATCGAAGAATCATATACTAATGAACCCATTCGAAGCAGCGCTAATATGCTTGAAGCTTCCGATGGAAGTTTATGGGTAGAGTCTAGTTTAGACAGCCAGGTGATAAGGATTTATCCGAAAATAGTTAATAATAAGCTGAGTTTCTCAGATTCAAAATTTGATTATTTAGATAAGAGTGATGGGTTACCTAGTTCCAGAATATTTTTTGTAGAAGCCGATGAAGAAATAGTCTTTTGGGCAACAGAAACGAAGCAGTCTTTTGCTTATAGCGAAAGTGAAAACCGTTTTGAAGAAAAAAAATTCTTTTTTAGTAGCCAGGTAGATTTTGATAGACCAGGCACTAATTTTTTTAAGGATGATAAAGGTAGTCTTTGGTTTGATGTGGGATCTGGACTCATGGTGGCCTCAAAAGATTCCAATGGAGATTTTATAATTAATAAAGATACTTTTAAGGAACTTAAAAACAATCGAATATGGACTATTTATGTTGAGAATTCTAAGGAAGAGGATTCCCAGTTGGCATGGTTCACAGGTCCAGATGGCATCATAAGATATGAAGGAAATCTTTCTAAACCCTATGTTCCTAACTTCAATGTAGAATTAAGAAAATTTTCCATTGCAGGAGATTCTCTTATATATGCTGGCAACATGGATTTTCCAGAAGATTTTAAAATACCTTTTGAAAAGAATAGTGTAAATATTGGGTATGCTGCCCCCCTCTTTATTGGGCAAAGTGAAATGCAATATAGCACCCAACTAATCGGATTAGATAAAGCTTGGTCTGAATGGACCAAACAAGCTTCCAGAGAGTATATCAATCTTCCTCCTGGTAATTATAGTTTTAGGGTAAAAGCTCAAAATGTTTATGGGGATGTCTCCGAAGAAAAAGCCATCACCTTTAGTATTAGTACTCCATGGTATGAAACGTGGTGGGCCTATGCACTCTATGTCTTAGGTTTCTTGATACTGGTTTACGCCATTGTAAAAACCCGAACCAACCTCTTGGTAAAACAGCAAAAAGATCTGGAAGAAAAAGTGGAAGAACGTACCAAAGAAGTGCAACAGCGCCTGGATGAATTGGCTACTATTAACCATGTGAGTAAAGCGCTTACCGAAAAATTAGAGCTTAGTGAATTGATACAACTTGTAGGTAGTGAGATGAAGGACTTATTTAAATCGGATATTACCTATCTGGCCATATTAGATGAGGAAAAGGGGATTATTAATTTTCCATATCAGGATGGTGATGATATGGAACCAATGACTTTTGGTGAAGGGTTCACTTCTAAAATTATACAAAACGGAGAAGCTTTGTTAATTAATAAAGATACCGATATTGTGGCTCAATACGATAAGTATGGGATTTCCCAGACAGGTAAACGGGCAATTTCATATTTGGGAGTTCCCATTCCTGTTGAAGACAAAGTTATTGGGGTGCTAAGCGTTCAAAGTACGCAACAGGCCAGCAGGTTTAATCAGGAAGATAAAAATTTACTCAATACTATTGCAATCAATGTGGGAGTGGCCCTGCACAATGCAGAACTTTATGAAGAAGCCAAAGAGGCAAAAGCAAAAGCCGAGGATGCCAATGAAGCAAAAAGTGCTTTCCTATCAACGGTAAGTCACGAATTACGTACCCCGTTGACATCTGTATTAGGTTTTGCCAAAATTATCAGGAAAAGGTTGGAAGAAAAGATATTTCCTGCTGTAACCGTTGATGATCAAAAAATAAAGCGAACCATGAAACAGGTTAGCGAAAACCTGAATGTGGTGGTGTCTGAAGGGGAACGGCTTACTAATTTAATAAATGATGTGCTGGATCTTGCTAAAATTGAATCGGGCAGAATGGAATGGAACAAGAAACCTATTTTCCTTCAGGATGTTATTAGCAGAGCCATTGCGAGCACCTCGTCTTTATTTGAAGAAAAGGGGCTAAGCCTGAAGAAAAAGGTTTCGGAAGATCTACCGGTAGTAAGTGCCGATGAGGACAAGCTTATTCAGGTTGTAATAAACCTTTTATCTAATGCAGTAAAATTTACAGATAAAGGATCTGTGGTGCTTGAAGCCTCATTAGATAACGGGCAAATACTCGTTGAAGTTCAGGACACAGGTATAGGCATTGCTGAAGAAGACAGACATAAGATCTTTGAGCGCTTCAGACAGGCCGGGGATACCCTAACAGATAAACCAAAAGGAACCGGTTTAGGCCTTCCAATCTGCAGGGAAATTATTGAGCACCATGGGGGTATTATCTGGATGAAAAGCACTGCAGGGGTAGGCAGCACTTTTTTCTTTACGATACCGATTATGGGAGAAGGAACAGACAAGCCACCTATTCAATTAGATCGAATCCTTAAAAGCTTAAAAAAGCAAATTAAGCACTCCTCACTAAATACCTTAAAAAAGGCACAAACTATACTAGTGGTTGATGATGATACCCCTATCAGATCTCTCTTAAGACAGGAGCTTACGGAAGCGGGATACGAAGTAAAAGAGGCTGCCAACGGCAAGGCAGCTTTGGATATGGTAAGAATGTCTAAACCCGATTTGATTATTCTTGATGTTATGATGCCTGAAATAAATGGGTTTGATGTAGCAGCGGTATTAAAGAACGATCCTGCTACTATGGATATCCCTATAATTATATTGTCGATTGTACAGGATAAGGAGCGAGGGTTTAGAATAGGCGTAGACAGGTATCTTACCAAACCAATAAATACGGAACATTTGTTTCATGAAGTGGAAGAACTCCTGGAACAAGGAGTATCTAAAAAGAAAGTATTGGTCGTTGATGAGGATGCCTCTGCAGTAAAGACGCTCTCCGATGTATTGAATGCGAGAGGCTATAAAGTGGTGGAATCTAATTCCAAAGACTTTTTAGAAACAGCCACAAAATCGAAACCGGATATTATTATGCTCAACTCAGTTTACAATGGGGATCAAAAAAAATTAAAGGAGTTAAAACTTCAAAAAGGGATGGAGAACGTTATGTTCTTTATCTATGAATAACTATTAATTAATAAGGAAGGAAAATATATGGGACAAAAGTTACTTATTGTAGATGACGAAGCTCACATCAGAATGCTAATCGAGCAAACCCTTGAGGATCTGGAAGATGAAGGTGTTGAATTATTGTTTGCAGAGAATGGCGAGGAAGCATTAAACTTAATACAGAAAGAGGAACCTAACCTCGTATTTCTTGATGTTATGATGCCTAAGATGAACGGGATGGAAGTCTGTCAAAAAGTAAAAAAAGAACTTAAATTATCACATGTATATATCATACTCTTAACCGCAAAAGGTCAGGAAGTAGATCGTCAAAAAGGGCTGGACATGGGAGCAGACCGTTATATGACCAAACCTTTTGATCCGGATGAGATGTTGTCCATTGCAGAAGAAATTCTGAAGCTGTAAGTATGACAAAGCATACAGATTCCAAATACTATTTAAAAGCCCTCAAAAATATCTTAAAAAAGAGCCATAGTTCAGAGCAGGTAATTACTGCTATCGCGGACAAATTGAGATTGAAATTTGCAGTGATGGGCTTTGATGATACACTATTGCTTGGATCGCCATTAGATAGCTTTCAATCATTTCGGCTAATTCTTGACAAAATTACCTATGGAACTCTGTTAGCTTCAGGTGAGGATGGAAACTTACTGGCCAATATGATAATGGTTTTTGTTGAAAAAGAGATCGAAAAGAAAAAAATAGGAAATGAGGTTTTAGGTTTGTACAGAGAGATTAATATGATCTATGATTTTAGTGAGCGGATCTCAGAAAAAATAGATGCCAAATCAATTGCAGAAATGGCACTTGGTGAGGCCTCGCAAATCATCAATTCTACACACGGCCTCTTCTTAATTTACGAGCCTGAGAAAAATAAAGTTGTTGAGCTCGCCTCCTTTGGTCAGAATCCGAACAGGGAAGAAAATATTGGCAAATTAAATTTCTTGCTCAAAGAACTAATAAGCCGGGGCACTTCTGCTATTGTACCTTCAGAAAAAATTGAAAACAACCCTGCATTAAATCACCTTAGAACCATTATGTATTCCCCGTTAAAAGTTAAACATCGCACTTTGGGCATGGTTATTCTGGGTCATAATGAACAAAAGGAGTTCACAGCAGCCGAGCTGAAATTGCTCACCACCATTTCATTGCAATCAGCAGGAGCTCTGGAGACTGCCTATCTGTATCAAAAAGGTCTGCAGGAAGCAAAGGAACGAGAAGAAGCTATCAGGTCTATTCATGAAGTAAGCCAAAAATTCGTGCCGCATGAATTTATTAAATTTTTAGGGAAGGATAAGCTGACAGAGGTGTCATTAGGTGACCTTGTGGAAAAAGAAGTAACCGTACTCTTTGCAGATATCAGAGATTTTACTACCATATCGGAATTTTTGACCCCTGAGGATAATTTCCTTTTTATCAATTCATTTAATAAAAGGATGGGGCCCATTGTTCGGGAAAATGGTGGATTTATAATGCAATATCTGGGTGATGGGTTTATGGCGTTGTTTCCTGATGGCTCCCAAACCGCAATAAGGGCTTCTGTAGAAATGCAGGCTTCTCTCCGGCTTTATAATAAAGAAAGAGGTACCAAAAATAGTTTTGCCGTTAAACTTGGGATTGGGATGCAAAACGGTAATTTGATTATGGGTATCACAGGAGATATAGAACGATTAGATGCTGCAATAATATCCGATACCGTGAATACTGCTTCAAGGATTGAAGGGCTTTCCAAACACTACGGATCATCCATTTTACTAACTGATATTTGCAAAAAAAACCTGACTAATCCGGAAGAATTTGATTTTAGATATTTGGGCCCTGTTCAGGTGAAAGGGAAACAAAAACCTATAGATATTTATGAATGTATAAACGGTGACAATGCAGCACTGTTAAAGCACAAATTGCAAACCCTGAATACTTTTGAGAAAGGTATGAAACTCTATTTTAACCGGGAGTTTGCCATGGCAGCGGTAACGTTCCAACAAATTGTAAAAAAAGAAAACACTGATAGTGCAGCTAAATTATTTCTAAACAGATCGGCGCATATGATAACCCAGGAAATTGATGAGGACTGGAGAGGAATAGCTTCTATTTCCTACAAATAATCTCAACTTCATTTAGACCTTAAAAAAAATACTAATAAACCACCATACCAAATACAACTATGGAATTACAGATCAAAAATTTAAACAAAACATATTCTAACGGTGTTCAGGCTTTAAAAGATGTGAACCTTACCATTCCCCAGGGAATGTTTGGGCTTTTGGGCCCCAATGGAGCCGGAAAATCTTCGCTTATGAGAACCCTGGCCACCCTGCAACAGGCAGATTCAGGTTCTGCAACTCTGGGTGATATTGATGTTCTGAAGGATAAAGCCAAAGTGAGGGAAATCCTTGGGTACCTGCCCCAGGAATTTGGGGTTTATCCGAAAATAAGCTCTTATAACATGCTCAATCATATAGCCTCACTAAAAGGGGTGTCTAACAAATCGGAGCGCAAAGACCTTGTAGAATCTTTATTAAATAAGACTAATTTATGGCATGTTCGAAATAAAAGCCTGGGCACCTATTCCGGAGGAATGAAACAACGCTTTGGCATTGCACAGGCGTTAATTGGAGATCCCAGCTTAATTATTGTTGATGAACCCACTGCCGGATTAGATCCTGCAGAGCGCATAAGGTTTCATAATTTATTAAGTGAGATTGGTGAGAATACAATAGTTATACTGTCTACGCATATTGTTGACGATGTTTCCAATCTGTGCAACAATATGGCTATTATATGCTTAGGGGAAGTAGTGGCTAAAGGCAATCCCTCCGAATTGACCGAAGGAATAAAGGGTAAAATATGGAAAAAGGGGATAGAAAAAGGAGATCTGGAAGAGTATCAATCCGAAATGCAAGTCATTTCAACTTATTTAAAAGCTGGACAGACTATCATTCATGTCTTAAGTGATAATAAACCAGATTCCACTTTTGAGCCCAGCAAGGCCAATTTGGAAGATGTTTATTTCGCTGAGATCACATCCAGAATGGCGCTCATCACAGATTAAGCACTCCCTCACCTAAAAACTATCCATTATGTTTAAAGAAATATTTCTATTCGAGATAAAATACAGGTTAAAAAGACCTGCCACCTGGGCCTATTTCGGGATCCTGTTTATTTTCGGGCTTATCATTGCCATTGGTGGAAACGGACCGGCCTCAGAAAAAGTTTTTGTGAATTCTCCGGTAGCCATAGCCACTATGCTCAGTACAGTTAGCATTTTTGGAATTATGATAGCCAGTGCTATTATGGGAGTGCCCGTTTACAGGGATATTGAGCACAAAACAGAAAACTATTACTTCACATATCCAATAACTGAAAAGGGCTATATTTTAGGTCGCTTTTTTGGCTCCCTTTCTACATTGTTTCTTATTAGCCTTGGACTCCATCTGGGACTGATTATAGGATTTATTATTGGTCCGTACGCGGGCTATGAAGAGCCAGAAAGATTTACATCCTTTAATTTTTTGCACTATTTACAGCCTACCATAATACTATACTGGAGTAATTTTTTCTTTGCCGGCTGTATCTTCTTTTCATTGGTAAGCCTAACAAAGAGGGTAATGCTGGCATACGCCGGTGGGGCAATCCTCTTTATCACCTACCTCATAACTTTAACACTAACCCAGGATATAGACAATAAAACTTTGGTAAGTCTCATAGATCCATTTGGGTTTGGGACCTACAATAATATTATAGAATACTGGACTCCTGAAGAGCAAAATACCCAAATGGTGCCTTTTAAGGGCATGCTTGTATGGAATCGCATCCTTTGGGTGGGTCTGGGGCTTTTAGCCCTTCTTTATACATTGTTCAGGTTTGATTTTCAACGTTTTCTAAGTCGGAATTACGGTACTAAAAAGATAAAAACGGAAGAAGAAGCTACTGTGGTTTCCGCAACTCATACAAACATTCCCGAGGTTAGTAAAGTATATTCCAGAGCTCTGAATTTCAAGCTTCTTTTTAGCCTGGCTAAAATGGAATTTAAAAATATTATCAGGGATAATTTCTTTATTGCAATATTAGTGGCTGCTGTTCTTTTCCTGTTTTTCGATGCCTGGTTTGGTTTCCCTATTTACGGGACTCCCTCGCTCCCGCTCACCTATTATATGCTGGAAGTCAAGGATTTTACATATATCATTCTGATTTTCGTCCTCATTGTCTTTATGACCGGTGAAGTCCTTCATAGGGAACGCAGTGTGAATTACGATCAGATTTTCGGGTCACTACCTATTCCAAATGGAATAGTTTATGGGGCTAAATTTCTGGCACTGACATTTGTGAGTTTTCTGCTTGTTAACCTTATCTTAGTCAGCGGTGTTTTTAATCAACTTATAAAAGGATATTTTAACTTTGAGTTCGGCAAGTATTTTACTGATCTGTACCTGATTGAATTTCCAAAGTATATCATTTTTGTGATGCTTGCTTTCTGTGTACATTCTTTGGTGACCAAAAAATTTATTGGTCATGTGGTGGCTATTGCCATTTGGGCTTTACTTTTTGGTTTAAATAGTTTCCTGGACGTGGACAACAATCTATATTTATATAGTTATGCGCCGGGCTATACGGTTTCGGACATGAACGGGTTTGGGCATTTTGGAACTGCTCTTTTTTGGTTTAGATTATATTGGCTGGCATTTGGTGGGGTCCTTACCTATATAGGTTTTCTGTTTTGGAAACGCGGCACGGATTCGGGAAGAAAAGCACGTCTTCAAATCGCCCGGGGGAGGTTAAACGCAGGAACCCTTTCTTCCATGTTACTGCTGGTGGTTATTTGGCTGGGATCCGGGGTATTTATAAACTACAATACAAAAACTTTGAATCATTACAGAACAGAAAAGGCAGGGACCATAGGCTCTGCTGATTATGAGAAAGAGTTAAGTCAATATTACCAGAAAACACAGCCCAAGGTTATCGATGTAAAGGTAAATGCAGATCTGGTACCGGAAAAGCGCCATGCTACTATTACGACTGTCTATAAAATGGTAAACAAATCAAACGAAACTATTGATTCGCTTCACCTTAACTGGGGGGGACCTGGAATCTTTCATAAAAAAATCGAAGAGTTCAAAATAGGCGGAAAAACACCTGTTCTTGGGAAAAAATACGAAGCTTTTGGTTATGAGATCTATTCCCTGGGCAAAAGTATGCAGCCTAATGATACTGTGGTTTTGGAGTTAAAAGTAACCGGTTCTTTTGAGGGTTTTCCCAATGAAGGTAGTGGATCAGATATTGTATACAACGGTACTTTCCTAAACAATAACTTTTTCCCCTCATTCGGGTATTCCTCACAGGGAGAATTAACCAGTGATCAGGACCGAAAAAAATATGAACTTCCAATAAAGGACTATCAATTGCCTCCACAGGACGACGAATGGGGTTTGCAGAATCTGTTGTTTAACGATGATGCAGATTATGTAACTTTTGAGGGAACAGTTAGCACTGCCCCGGATCAGATAGCTATTATGCCTGGCTATTTACAAAAGGAGTGGGAAGAGAATGGGCGCAGGTATTTCACTTATAAGATGGAAGGCGACCTGGATTTCTTTTATAATATTTCCTCTGCGAGATATGACGTACATAGGGAAGTGTGGACTGGTAAAAATGGGGAAAAAGTGAATATTGAAATTTTCCATCATCCAACACATACCTATAATATGGATCGTTTTGTAAAAGGGGTACGTCATTCATTAGATTATTTTTCTGAAAATTATGGCCCCTACCAGTATCGTCAAATGCGGATTCTGGAATTTCCACGATACTCCACTTTTGCGCAATCCTTTCCTAATACCGTGCCATTTGCCGAGAGTTTTGGCTGGGTAGGCGATTTTAGTGATCCGGAAGATTTGGATTACGTGTATACTGTTACTGCACATGAAGTGGCGCATCAATGGTGGGGACACCAAATTACCCCTTCGGCTACCAGAGGTTCCAATCAGATTTCAGAGTCTATGGCAGAATATTCTTCCCTGATGGTGATGAAAAAAGAATATGGCGTAGATGCCATGCAGGAATTCCTCAAGGAAGAACTTGACCGTTACTTAAGAAGCAGGGCTAATGAAAGTAAATTTGAAAAAACACTCCTCGATAATGACAACCAGGCCTATGTTTGGTATCGCAAAGGTGGGCTTATTCTGTATGCTTTACAGGATCTTGTTGGGGAAAAGAATTTAAATAAAGCTTTTAGAAGTTACGCAGACTCAGCGGCTTTTCGTCCTAAAGCGCCATTTACAACTACAAAGGAATGGTATCACTTTATAAATACTGCCACTCCGGATTCTTTAAAGTATTATCTGGAAGATAGTTTTGAGAAAATAACACTGTATTCCAATAAAACCTCCAATGCCACTTATAAAGAATTAGATAATGGAAAATATGAGGTAACTATTGATGTACAAAGTAGCAAAAGCCATTTTGACGGGAATGGAAAATTACTTGATTCGCCAGAATCAGCAAATCTACTAGAAATCGGTATTTTTACTGAGGATGCTAAAAATGCTTTGGGGATGACTGTTAAATCACCACTAGTGTTAGAAAAAAGATGGGTAATGCCAGGCGAGAATTCCTTTACCTATACGGTTGAAAAATTACCCCTAAAGGCTGGAATAGATCCTTATAATAAAATGATTGATCGTATTCCCGATGATAATTTAATAGCTGTGGAAGAAAAACTTGAATAAATGGTCATGACAATTTTTTGATAAACAAGCGGTGGTTAAGTTAAATTTTGTCTTAACCCCCTATAATCAAAAGACTTTATAAAACCGGCTTTTGCTGTGGTATTTAGTTAAAAATAAATAGTGAATTTAAGAATAGAAAGTGATAAATATTTTATTACGTCTAATAATAAAATACTCATTTTTAGCACTTTAACACAATATTTGGAAGAACAGGTTATATAAGGGGTACCTTTACAAGGTTAAAAGGTCAGAAAGCCTCCCTTTATTTCGATCTACCCGGATCTTTAATTTACTTCCGCTCTCTTCAGTTTTTTAATAGCAATAGTGCAAAAAACATTTTATACGCCAATAATAGGAAAAAGAGATTCTGGTTTAGATGTGCTTTTAAGTGAAAAGTGATTTTCTTTATCTACTTCAATTAGTTTCTCCAAAAATTTTCAAATTATTTACCGAACCACCGTTTTTAATGAACAAGGAATAAATACGTTCGTTAATCTCAAAAGCCGGTAAAAAGCTATAAAACTAAAATAGTCTGGTATTAAAAATCCAAAATTTTCTAAAAGAACAGCCTCCGACTTTTCTAAGACATTAAGAGAAAGAGTCAATACATATTTTAAAACAAATAATATTAGTAAACATGCCAATAAAAGCATGGTTTTAAAAACCATATTAATGTTATCGTTATTTCTTTTACCAATGATAATAATCAACAGTGGTTTTATAAGCAGTGCCGGAATACTATTTATCCTGTATATTATAAGCGGATTGGGAATGGCAGGAATTGGTATGGGTATTATGCACGATGCTATTCACGGTTCTTATTCTACGAATAAATATGTGAATAGATACCTTGGGTACACCATGAACCTTATTGGCGCAAACTCCACAGTTTGGAGGATACAGCACAATGTTTTACATCATACCTATACCAATATAGATCAAACAGATGATGATATAAATCCGCCTGCTGTTCTAAGGTTTTCGCCCCATGCAAAAAAATACTGGCTGCATCAATTTCAACATTTATATGTTTGGTTTTTTTATGGTTTGTCAACTATTTCGTGGATCACCTCCAAAGATTTTGTCAGAATAAATCGATATAGAAAGAAGGGCTTTTTTACTAAAAAAAATGAATTTAAAACGGAACTGTCAAAACTAATAGGATGGAAATTAATCTATTATACGTACGCATTAATCTTACCGCTTTTAATAGTCCCTCTTGCGCCATGGATAATTATTCTGGCCTTTCTTAGTATGCATGTTGTCACTGGTTTGTTGATCAGTATTGTATTTCAGGTGGCACATATCATGCCTAATGTAGATTTTCCATTACCTGACGGAGACGGAATGCTGGAAGGAGACTGGCATGCACATCAACTGGCTACAACAAGTAATTTTTCCCCTAAAGGTTGGTTTTTATCCTGGTTAATAGGAGGATTAAACTACCAAATAGAGCATCACTTATTGCCAAATATTTGTCATATCCATTATAAAAAAATATCAGCTATAGTAGAACAAACGGCAAAGGAACACGGTATTCCTTATCATACCAAAAGGACTTTGGGGTCAGCCATTTGGGATCATATTAAAATGCTAAAAGAACTAGGCAAAGTATCGTCTTTAAAGGTAATAGCCGTAAAGAATTGACCAAAACATAAAAACAAGAAATAAATAAATAAAATAATTAATAATAAATATCAAAGTAATGAACGAAGGAACAGTAAAATTTTTTAATAGAGCCAAAGGATTTGGTTTTATAAAACCAGTTAATTCTGAAGAAGACATATTTGTACACCAAAGTGGTCTTATTGATGAAATTAACGAGAACGACAACGTAAAGTTTAATTTGGAAAAAGGACAAAAAGGAATGAACGCTGTAAATGTGGAAGTTATTGACTAAGTCCTGAATACCAAAACTAAGTTCAAAGCCATCAGTAATGATGGCTTTTTTTATTTCCCTAAAGTTATTTGAATATAAAAAATGAAGCCTCTGAAATTCCGGGTGGTAGGCGCTTCAGATTTCAGTGGGATATCTCACTGTAGCCAACATAAATTAGGATTACACCAGTGGATTTCCTTATGGTCCTAATATATATATATATATTTAAGGCCATGTTTATCGATAATTTATGTACCTTCTTAGCTAATTTCTTAAAATTAAATAACAACTTAAAAAAGATTTATGGACAAGAAGTATTTTGTTAAAATGCTAATAATTCTGGTGGTTAGCAGCCTAACCAGTGGTATTTTAGCGCAGGAAGTAGACAGAACGGAATTACCCATAAAGGGGCCCTGGTATCCTCCAATTAAAACTTTAGATGCAAGGGATGCCGAAGCACCTCCGGTTTTTGAAGTAAAAGCGCCAAAAGATGCCCCAAATGTGGTGATCATCCTTTTAGACGATATCGGTTTTGGCGGTACCAGTGCCACAGGAAGTGTTTTACAGACACCCCATTTCGATAAGCTTGCAAGCCAGGGATTGCTCTACAACCAATTTCATACCACGGCTTTGTGTTCACCTACAAGACAAGCTTTAAAAACAGGCCGTAATCACCATTCGGCTAACCAGGCCAAGATCTCAGAGGTGGCCACATCCTTCCCGGGTGCTACTGGCATGCTGCCTGATGATGTGGCAGGGATTGGAACCGTACTCAACCACAATGGATACAGTACAGCAGCATTCGGCAAATGGCATGAAACAGCGGTGTGGGAGATCAGCCCATCCGGACCAATGACACGTTGGCCTAATGGTCAGGGATTTGATGAGTTTTATGGCTTTATGGGTGGGGAGACCAACCAGTGGTCACCAGGTTTATTCCATAATCAAAATCAGGTTGAACCTTCCAGTGATCCTGACTACCATTTTATGAACGACATGGCTACAAAATCTATTGAATGGATGCGATTCCAGCAGGCATTAACGCCGGATAAGCCTTTCTTTGTCTATTTTGCCCCGGGGGCAGTACACGCACCTCATCATGTACCTCAATCGTATATTGACAAATACAAGGGTAAGTTTGATGCCGGATGGGATGTTATTCGGGAACAAATTTTTGAAAATCAGAAAAAACTGGGGGTAATTCCGTCAGACACCAAACTGGCTCCTAAACCAGCAGATATTAAGGATTGGAAAGATCTATCAGACAAAGAGAAAAAATTATTTGCGCGTCAGGCGGAAGTATTTGCAGGATTCCTCGATATGACAGATCACGAAACAGGGCGTGTAATCCAGGCAATCGAAGATATGGGCGAGTTAGATAATACATTAATCTTTTACATAGCCGGGGATAACGGCACAAGTGCTGAAGGTGGAATGGGTGGATTGTATAATGAAATGACATACTTCAATGGTGTTGCCAAAGGTTCGGACATCGACTTTATGATGGAACACTATGATGATTGGGGTGGCCCGACTACTTATCCGCACATGGCAGCCGGTTGGGCAGTCTGTTTTGACTCGCCATTTACCTGGACTAAGCAGGTTGCTTCCAATTATGGTGGTACCCGTAACGCTATGGTCATACACTGGCCAGATGGTATTAGGGCGAAAGGAGAAATTAGAACTCAATGGCATCATGTCATAGATGTGGTACCAACCATTCTGGAAGCAGCAAATTTACCCGAACCGCGTATTGTTAATGGCACACCACAACGGCCTATTGAAGGGGGAAGTATGGTTTATACTTTTGATGAACCCCTGTCCCCCAGCCGTCACCAGATTCAATATTTTGAAATGTTCGGTAACCGTGGTATTTATTTTGACGGTTGGTTTGCAGGTACTGTTCATATAAAACCCTGGGGTACGGTAGAAAACAGATTTCCTGAGGATACCTGGGAACTCTATCATGTGAAAGAAGATTTTAGCATGTCTACCAACCTGGCCAATGAACGTCCTGATATCGTTGCGCTGATGCAAAAAATGTTTATAGGTGAAGCCGAAAAATATAAGGTACTGCCTATGGACGACAGAAGGCAGGAACTTTTTAATCCAAAATTAGCAGGGCGTCCAGACCTTATGTTCGGGCGCACAAGCCTGACCCTATACGAAGGGATGACGGGGATGTTGGAGAATGACTTTATCAATACCAAGAACAGCTCTTTTGAGATAGTTGCCGATATAGAGTCTGGTGACAAAACCACGAACGGAGTTATAATTTCTCAGGCCGGACGCTTTGGAGGCTGGAGTTTTTATGTAAATAATGGTACGCTGACCTATATGTACAATTATGTCGGTATAGATCAATATAAAGTGACGGCCTCTGCTAAATTGCCCAAAGGAAAATCTACTGTGAAAATGGATTTTGCCTATGATGGTGGAGACAAACCAGGCCAGGGAGGTACTGCCACACTCTACATAAA
>NZ_JBATKE010000145.1:0-1682 GCF_049669105.1 Eudoraea sp. | reverse complement strand
ATGTTCATCTGTTTTGATATTGAAACTCTGGTCCTTTAATTTGACCAGAATATTCCTATTGGAGTAAGTAGGATTAAAATAAGAACCAATGATCATCAGTGCATTTTTTAAGGGAGAATTCCCAGGAAAGGAAATGCGCGGTCTTCTTTTCAATAACACCCCAGACACAAGGGTTTTATTGGAAAACTCTACAGAAGAAAAGTACCAGACAATAGGCATAGACTTTAATTTTATGTCTTATTTAATTTAGTATTATAACATGATGGTATGTTGAGAATTAATAGTATATGACTATCCGACTGATTGTATAATTTAAAACTTCATAACTATATAGTTATAGTCTATTTAGATCTATTAAACTGGAGCCCAACACCAAAAAATATACGTGCCTTTTCTATATCGTTAACATATGAGACATCAAAATCTATAGGCCCCAAAAATGATTTAAAAGAAGTTGTGAGTCCTGCTGAAAACAACGTACTTGCCTCAGTTGTTTCATTCCAATTTCCTTTTGGCGAAAATGCACTTTTAAAATAGGTGTCAAAATCGTTAAAACCTACCGAAGACAGATGAACATGAGGCGTAAGGAATAACCCACCAACAACATTGTACTGCATACTCAATTTTATCATCATAAACTGTGTTACTGGTAATTCTGCCTCTTTCAAACCAGGAAATACAAAATTGTCTTTTCTAGGTCTTTCTATAACACCTCCCATATAATATTTTGATCCATAACCAAACGCACTGTAACTAACATCATCAGATCCTGATTCGGGTTCATTATAGATGGTCAAACCTGATGAGGCTCCAATGATTCCTACCATTTTTTTGTTAAGGGGAAACCTCTTTTCAAAATCCAATATTAATTTTGTATAGTTGCTGAAAGATCCCGAAAGGTCGTCTAATGTCTCATCTGAAAAAGACAACCTAACATTGGTATGGACGGCATGGCTTACTTTAAGATTGAAATACGTGCCCTTTGTTGGATAAAATACTTGATTCATAGTATTTAAACCAAACTGCGCATATATGTCCCATGACCCGAACTTATACTTATCAAGACCAATGACATTATCATTAATATCTGAATCAATATTCGGCTTCAATCTGGTATTTTCATAATCGAGCCCTATACCAACATAACTACTGAATGAGTTTAAATTTTTATTAATTTGGGTGTCAAATTGAGAGTACCTATATTTCAAATTCTCCGCAAGCTCTCCACCAACGGTATATTCCTGATCTAAATTTTCTAAAAACCATTCAGTTCTAACCCACCAATCCTTTTTTTTACCAAAAATATTTTGATATTGTACTCGGTATCTTTCTTGTGATGCTATATCAACAGTCGCTAAAATACGAGAGGAATTTCCCAACATATTTCTTCCAGTGTAATTCAATAATATACCTGCCTGTCGAGAATTGTCAAAATGTAAGGCTCCTTTTATTCGATGCGTAGATTTTTCAACCGCTACAACATTAAGATTTAATGCACCACGCTCATCCTTTTTTACTGCATAGCTAATATGATCAAAAATATTCGTGCCAATCATTTTGTCTATGCCGTCATTGATTTCATCTGTGCTATATTTCGTTTGATCCTTGAAATTTGATCTGGATTTAGCCAATGGAAGGTTCTGTTTACTAATACCCTTGTAATTGATATTTTGAATTAGAAA
>NZ_JBATKE010000144.1:0-25901 GCF_049669105.1 Eudoraea sp. | reverse complement strand
GCATAGTCTATTCTTTAAGTTATCTAATGTAACTACCCGCATTAACGTCTATTGTGGAACCAGTAGCATGGTCCATTTTTCCACTGCACATAAGCACTACCAGAGGGGCTATATCTTCAGGAGTGGTTAGCTCTTTTAATGCCAGTTCCTTAAGTATCTTTTCTTCGCCGTGTTTACTAATTACATCTTCCGCCATTTCTGTTCGGGTGAATCCCGGGGCTATAACAAAAGATTTGATATTGTATTTGCCAAAAGATCGGGCAACCGTTCGCGCAAGGGATGTGAGTCCGCCTTTAGAGGCTGCATATGCCAGATATTCCTCCGTTTCACCGCGGAATGCAGCCCTGCTGCCGATGTAGACGAATCGTCCTCCTCCTTGATCTCTAAAGTGTTCTATTCCCAATTTGGTTAATAGGCCAACCGCTTCAAGATTAATAGCCATTGTTTTTCGCCAGATATCAAGCCATTTCTCTGTGGGATCGTTTATAGGATGTGGCAAGAATACGCCGGCATTCATAATAATAGTATCTAAATTTCCAAATTGACTAATTGTATTCTTAAAAAGCTGTTGCACCTGATTTATATGGCCGAGGTCTGCTTGAAATGTTTCGGAAAGAGGATATTTAGCCTTTATTTTATTTGCCTCAGCACTGCTTTTATTATAATGGATTCCTACCTGGGCATTCGCTTTAAGTAAATGAATAGCAATTGACTTCCCTATGCCTTTGGATGCCCCGGTGACCAAAATATTTTGCCCTTTTAGATTCATAGTAAGTTGTTAGATTTAAAAGTGAAAGTATTGAGAATCTAATAGAATTCCAATTTTTCCATGCTGCCTTCAATAGCATTATTTTCGCCATTGTCGAAGTTTATTTCTCTATACTCCTAAAGGCAACAAGGCTATGCATACTTTTTTTCAACATACATGACTAAGGTATTCTGTAATAAGTAGTGTAAAGAATGAATATTCAGAGCATTAAATGAAAATTTGGCTGTAATTTTGCACAAATGCTCAAGTATTATGAATAACAATATCGTTCACCTATTATATGACTATTTAATTGAACTGGGAATCTCAGAATCATTTTCAAGATATTTAAATCTCCTCGGGTTATTTCTCGCGATGCTATTTTTAGTAGGTATTCTTGACTTTATTATTAAAAGGGTTATCCGAAAAATCTCTATTTTTTTTGCTCGCAAAACCAAAACCAATTTGGACGACATTGCCATAACTAATAAACTACCAACTCGTTTAGCACATATCTTTCCCCTCCTATTAGCCTTGGAGCTTATCCCCGTTGTTTTTAGCGACTTTGAATATTTAGGTAGTATGGTTTTGAAACTTGGAGCTATTTTAGGTATTATTCTAATATTGAACATTGCAGAAAGCATTTTACGAAGCTTGCGGGATTACCTCAAGAAACGACCAGGCTATAATGACAAGCCTATTGATAGTTATATACAAGTCTTTATGATTATTGGCTGGATAATTGCCGTATTGACTATTTTTGCTATTATTACCGATACTACAATTTGGAAGTTTGTAACGGCTTTAGGAGCCGCCTCAGCAGTTTTATTATTATTATTCAAAGACACTATACTTGGCCTGGTTGCAAGTATTCAGGTAAGTATGAACGACATGGTCCGGATTGGGGATTGGATCACTTTTGATAAATACGGGGCCGATGGCGACTTAATAGAAATTAGTCTGGCTACGGTCAAAATTCAGAATTTTGATAAGACAATCACAACAATACCCACTTATGCCTTAATCACAGACTCTTTTAAAAATTGGAGAGGGATGCAGGAATCCGGTGGTCGACGTATTAAACGAGCATTAATTATTAAGCAGAAGAATATAAAATTTTTAACAAATAAAGAAATTGAAAACCTAAAAAAAATTCAGCTTATAAGTAATTATTTGAATTTGAGAAATGAAAAAATAACAAATTATAATCAGGAAAATAATATTGATAAAACCCTTCTTCTGAATGGCCAAAATCTCACAAATATTGGTGTTTTTCGTAAATATATTGATTCTTATCTGAGTAATCACAGCGCTTTGAATATGAAAATGACAATGATGACCAGACAACTTGCACCAACTCCACAAGGTATTCCTATAGAGATCTATGTCTTTAGCAGTGACAAACGATGGCAAAACTATGAATATATAATGTCGGATATTTTTGATCATTTGTTGGCTGCAGTTTCCTATTTTGATCTCGAAGTATATGAATTACCCACTTCACTCCAAAAGGATGATGCCTAGTGCTAATAAAAATACTGTGTGCTTTAAAGGAATTGGTTAGGAGAACTTAGTACCAAAAAACCAAATCTATTGATGCAATATCAAGTGAACGGGAATATTTGTCTATCTTGTTTATCCAAAAAAAAATGCTGTGTATAAAAAAGTACTCTTCCTGGGCTTGCTGTTTACAATGGTATATGGGTATGCTCAGGACAAGAACATAAAAATAATTAGCGAAGATATTCCTAACCGGATCGCGTTTTATGCTATTAATGAAAATGAACAGGACCTCGATGTGATGTTTACTTTATCCGGAACTGATTTTAGACAAAGCAGTGCAAAACCCCGGTTTATAAGGGTTCCTGCCACTTCAAAAGTACATATGAAGACTATAGTCCTGATCAGAGGCAAGCAACCTTCCTACAGCTATGACTTAAAAGTCAACGACAGTCTTTCAACCAGATCCTTGCTTAAGGAATCTGAACAAATCAAGATTAAGCCACCTAAACAAATAACGGTTTATATCCCTGATATATGTGAGCAATGTGATAGTCTGGTAATTCCATTGAGTGAAAGTAAGTACATTTTCAACCTTATTAAACTCGACGAAAAACCAGAATTACAGGAGCAACTACAAGAAGCATTTGGGAGAGAAACACCTATAGATTCGTTGAATATTCCAATCGTAAATCTCGCCGGAAAACTATATACTAATTTGATTACCTATGAGCTACTAATAGAAGAAATTAACAAGAAGTAAAATTTCATTCTGACTTTAGGATCAAAAAAAGATTGTTAGATCTAAAAAATAAAAAATTTTAAATCTCTGGTCTGCCTTTAAGTCGTTTTTCCAGCTTTTTCTTAAGAACTGTTAGGCGCTTCATTAGCTCCATTAAAGTTGAATCTTGAGTCTGCTTGTAGAGCTCATTTATTTCCAATATGAGTGCTTTTACTTCTCTTGAAGCTACAATGCGGTCATTGGTCGTAAGTTTATTCCACTTACGTTCTTCAAACAAACGCGCTTTGTCAATTATATCCATAGTAATTAAATTCTTGTTTATTAGAAGGAAAAAATTCAATTCCTTACACTATAATTAGCCTTTATGCTTTTTGTATTTTAATTAATCTTTAAAGCAAAACAGGATAACAATAATAGCAAGTTATTATAATATTATTACTGCGAAGCTTTTTTTCAGAAATAAATTTATAAATTCTATTATATTGTCTAATATGTTTAACATATGTTTAAACATATTTTTTAAGTTTCTAATCTATTATTTGGGTTTTTTAAAAAAATATCAGGAAAATTGTCAAAAATACTCTTTTATGAAACTTCGCCCATTTTTAGACATTAGCCTTGCTATAATTTCATCCGCATCTAGAACGTTCTTAATGTTTACCAGATTATGGGAGCGCATATAATTATATGCATGGCGCTCCAGGAAATCTGCCAGATAAGGCAATTCTTCAGCAGTCCAGAACCCGTTTAGTGAATCTATTATACCGTCAAAATCGGAACCAATTACCATACAATCCCAGGCAAAGAGACCTTCAGCATCTAATACTTCTGCAATATGTTGTATCTGGTTCCACAATAATTCTGAGCGGTAATGCATTATTTTATTTCGCTTTAAGGAATTCTTGGTCTTCTTCAGAGTTTTTTTATTTACAATTCTGCGCTCATCCAGTTGCAGTCCGATTATGCCTTTACTTTTTGCAATGCGTATAATCTCTTCGTCAAAAAAATTTATGGAAGCCGGATTTAGTTTGTTCGCAGTTTTGGGATGGGCGATAACAGGATCGTCAAAAGATTTCAGGCCGTTACAGGCCGCGTGACTGGCGATTACCGGGATATTCGTAAATTTTGGGTTTCCTGAATCCAACATCTGGTAGTATTCTTTTCTAGCCTTAATACTCATATGTTTAATATCGGGTATAATTCGTTTGCTATTTGTATCGTCAACAAGACGTTCCAATACTTTCCTTCCCATGGATGTAAATCCACTGTTGAGTCCTTCAGACTGGTCTGCAAATTTCAATATGATTCCTGATAAACTTTCAGAATGTCCACATATTTGATTCCAAAAGTGATGTGCGATGGTCACGAAAAAAGGGCGAAATTCCCAATTTTTAATCTTTTCCAGATTTTCTAATACTTCTTCACTGCTAAATGGCTGCTTTAAGCCAGTGTTGAGCACATGCAAGCCTTCTATACTTAATATTACACAAATGGTATGCACTTTTCCACCGGAAGCATTTTGACTCTTAATAGCCTCAATTTCCTTGTAATTTGTAACCAATTTGTAACGAAACTTGCCTTCGGGCAGTTGTACTATCTTACCATCCAATTGCTTGTAAAAGTCATATTGAGCTTCAACATCTTTAAAATAATCTGTTATTCCCTGTAAATAATCTATGCGCTTATCTCCTACTCCCAAGGCAAAATTGGCTGTAAGATCCAGCAATAATTCATTGTTCATTTTGTTTCTCACGAACCATTTTTCTAATGGGTAAAGCGAGACACATACAATACCCACCCCGCCCTTGACAAGGCTTGTAAAGTTTGCCTGGGAAAATTTGGTAAGCCCGGTGGCGTAGTTTAATAATTTATCGAAAATTGATGGAGGGTTATAATGCCAGATACTTCGTTTGCTATTCCTATGGCTAATATGAATTCCCGTAGGAGTATAATTGAAGCTTTTCCCAAATGGTTTTAAGGAAGGATGACAATGAAAATCAATATACTCATCATTAAAATGCATTTCTGCCTATAATTATGGTGCTATAAAATTTACTTACTAAAAAATACTATATTATAATCTATTGCAAAAGAGTAATGTATCAATGACCAGATATCGCGTATGATCGGCAGATACTTTTATATCCCTTTTATTTAAGCATTTATGAGCCTGAAATTTGAATTGGAATTCTAAAAAAAAACCATACCGCTTGAAATAGTGCGATATGGCTTTATTTAAAATTTATACTATTTAATTTTTAACCAGGTTTGCCTGAATATTATTAGGAACCGCTTTAAAAGCAGAAAAGGCTGAATTGAACGTGGCCTTTCCCTGAGTAAGTGACCGCAAGTTGGTTGAATACCCGTAAAGTTCGGATTGTGGCACTGCACACTTTAGAATCTGATAGTGATCAATACTGTCTATTCCTTGTATGATTGATCTTCTTGATTGTAAATCGGTCATAACACTTCCTACCATTTCTTCAGGAACCTTAACAGTTAATTCCTGTATTGGTTCTAAGAGCTTTGGCTTGGCATTTAGAAAAGCTTCCCTAAAGGCATGGGCTCCGGCAATCTTAAAGGCAATATCGTTGGAATCTACGGAATGCATTTTACCATCATATACCATTACGCGAACATCCCGGATATAAGAGCCTGTAAGTGGTCCCGATTCCATAACCTCCAAAATGCCTTTTCTAATGGATGGTAAATAGCGGATATCTATTACTCCTCCCACAATACAGTTATAGAATACCAATTTCCCGCCCCAGTCAAGGTCTACTTCTTCCTTTCCTCTTATGTTAAAACCTTCCGGGTCTGGCATACCCTCGTACCATGGTTCTATTTTTAAATTGACCTGAGCAAACTGACCTGCACCTCCTGATTGTTTTTTATGCCTGTAATTAGCATTTGATGATCTTTGTATGGTTTCTCTATAGGCAATTTTTGGGGGTTCGAAGTTTGCTTCAACCCCATAAACATTAGTTAATATCCATTTAATAGTTGCTAAATGTAATTCTCCCTGACAACCCAAAATTAGTTGTTTTAGTTCCTTGGAAAATTCAATTACTACGGTTGGATCCTGATTGTGAATCTTCTTTAAAGCGTCGCTAAGTTTCTCCTCCTCATTCTTATTAACCGCTGATACCGACTTACGTGTTCTGGGTTCCGGGTATTGTATGGGTTTAATAGTAATTGACTTCCCTGCCACATGAAGCGTGTCATTGGTTTCTGTACTTTTAAGTTTTAATGTGGCTCCAATATCACCTACTTCCAATTTTGATACTGATTCACGCTTTTTACCATCCATTATATAGAGATGGTTCAGTATTTCAGTGTCACCAGTCCTGGAATTAACCAATTTATCATTTGCCTTAACTACACCTGATTTCACTTTAAAAAATGAGATCTGACCCAAACTGGGTTGATAAACAGTTTTAAAAACAAACAAAACTGTTGGTGCTTCTTTTTTTCGAACCAACACATCTCCTTCAACAGTTTGTTCCGGGTTTAAATCTGCAGCAGCTGGTGCTACATTATCTATAAAGCCCATCAGCCTGCCGGTACCCATATCATTTAATGCAGAAACACAGAAAACCGGAAACAGCTCATGATTAAGCATTCCTGCTTTAATACCTACCCGCATTTCATCTTCATTCAGAGTTCCTTTCTCAAAAAACAACTCCAATAATTCTTCATCATTCTCCGCAGCTTTTTCAACAAGTTCATTGTGTAATTGATCTGCTCTTTCCTTTTGATCTTCAGGAATTGGTAATTTTTCAGGTTTGCCTCCTTCAGATGAAAATTTATAACATTTCATCTTAAGAACATCAATGATACACTGAGCGCCATCAATGATTAGGGGATATTGGATAATTACCGCGTTGTTACCAACGAGTGCCTTTATACCCTTAAAAGAGTTCTCGAAATTACTATTAATATGGTCTATTTGATTTACCACAAAAAGCGTAGGTTTCGAATAGTTGCTGACATAATTCCAAATGATTTCCGTTCCAATTTCCACTCCATGCTGTGCATTTAAAACTGTAACAATTGTGTCCGCTACCCGAATTGACGAAATAATTTCACCTACAAAATCATCGAGCCCCGGAGTGTCTATTATGTTTATTTTGTAATTACGCCATTCGGTATGCAAAGGTGTGGCATAAACCGATGTTCCCCTTTCATGTTCAATTTCATGATAATCTGAGACGGTATTCTGTGTTTCTACAGTTCCTCTCCTATTAATAAGACCTGCCTCGAAGAGCATGGTTTCCGAAAGAGTTGTTTTGCCACTACTATGAGCCCCTACGAATACTACATTTTTAATGTGTTTGTCATCATATATTTTCATATGTCCTTGTTTTTGGGAATAAAATCATAAATCTAATATGGATATAAAATATAGCATATGACTTTTGTTAGGTTTTGGTACGAATGCTTTCTACAATATAAGTTTTAATTGCTTTTTATCCTTAAAATTTTTGTCTTTTTTCCAATAATGTCTCCAATATGACAAATTATTGATTATTAATATGAATAGCACCCATTTTACATAAAAAACAGTATATGAGACACATAACGCTATTTTAATAACAATTGTAAAAATATAATCTGTTAAAAAATGTATAAAATGGTACTATTTTATACATAGTACTGTAACAAATAAATTTAATTGTCGTCTATTAGTTGTAGGTCTTTAAGATTTACAGTTTATAAAAAGTAAAAAAACAACAAAATCAATTTAAAAACTTAAACGATGAGAAATTTTAACAATCATACACCAACAGAATCAAGAAGGTATTCATTCTTTTCCAATTTTAAAAACAGCAAAAGAGTACGCTGGTCAGAAGCAAGGAACTATATCAATTAATATTAATATCAAAAACGAACAAATCATGAGACATTTTATCAAACAAACACCAACAGAATCCAGAAGACATACGTTCTTTTCAAATTTTAAAAACAGTAAAAGAGTACGCTGGTCAGAAGTAAGACACTATACTATATAAAAATATAGATAGAAAAATAGTAAGTAATCAAAATATTAAATATCAAAGAAATGAGAAATTTATTGCACCATTCACCAACAGATTCAAGGAGGTTTTCATACTTCTCTAATTTTAAGGATAGTAAAAGAGTACGTTGGACAGAAAGCAGAAATTATGTACGGTAAGAGTAAGCGAGTAACTGGCCCGATGGAGCCAGCAGAGATTTAAGCAAGGAGGTAATAGAAATTAACCTCCTTTTTTTATGAACTATTTTAGCTTATTAATTTGTTCTTGTCAGTGGAACAAATCTTACAGCCATAACTTCCCTGGTTTTAATCTTACCGGATTTTTTTGTGATTAGAAGCAATTGCCTTATTCCATTGTGAGGTCCAACAGGAATAATCATCCTCCCTCCTTCTTTTAACTGTTTTATAAGTGGTTCAGGTACTTCTTCCGCACCGGCCGTAACTATTATAGCGTCAAAAGGTCCTTTCTCCGGCCAACCAAGGTATCCATCGCCGGTTTTTACTTCAATATTTCCATAACCCAAGGCTGAAAGTCTATTTTTTGCTGTAAAGGCCAATGCTTCAACAATTTCTATGGTGTATACAGTATCTACGATTTGGCCTAATATAGCTGCCTGGTATCCGGATCCAGTGCCTACTTCCAAAACCCGGTCGTGATCTTTTAGTTTTAAGACCTGAGTCATGTAAGCAACTATATAGGGCTGTGAAATGGTTTGGTCCATTCCTATGGGCAATGGATTATCCGAATAAGCATATGGCTGCATATCCGGTGGTACAAAATCATGCCTGGGAACATTCCGCATTGCTTTTATAGTAGCCGGATCACTTATATCTCTTGCCAATAACTGCTCCTTTATCATGTTTTCCAGCAATTGTTTATGATCTATTTGGCTGTGGCCTAATATGGCAAACAGATAAATTATACCAAGAGCAATTGATTTAAATAGAGTTCCATTTTTAAATATTATTGTCATTGCGTTCTATTATGAAAGATGGCATCTACAGGAATTAGCAGAATAATAACAAGGTATTTTAAGTAATAATTTACTCCTTTAATGGTTTTAAATACCCACTATAATTTATAGACGACCTGGAGCTACTTATTACTTTTACAGTGGTCTGCCCACTGGAGCCCACAGTAAGTGTAATATCGTGGCGCTCGTTGCTGCTGCGTATCCCTATTTTAATGATTGATCTTCTTTTTTTATCAATATATTCCACATCATATTTATCCGGAACCCCTTTATAGGCTATGCGAGGATTACTATTATATCCACCATCTCCTCTCGCTGATCCAAAAAATGGTAAATCTATATCAACCTCTCCTTCTTTAACTATGAAACGATTTGTATTTGTTGCTAGCGACATTCCGCCATTAACAAAGCTTGCATTGAATATATAGGTCCCGGAATCAATAAGGTTTTTAGTATCTTCATATGCAACATTTTTATAGTCCTCTTTTTTTTGTTTCTTTTCTTCTTTAGTTTGTGCTATCAAACTGCCTGAGACTATTAAAAACATCAAAATCTTAAACGAGCCGTTTTTCATGATAAACTATTTTATTGTAAAAACTTATATCTGTTTCTAGCCAGTAATTAATAGAATTATGATTGTGGAAGTGCACCTACCATTACCCATATTTTCTTATCCGGGTCTTCTTCCCAATAACCAAGGTCTTTTTCTATTGCGATCACCTCAAAACCGGCCTCTTTCAAATCATTTTCAACATATTTTGGTGCGATTGTATGCCCAATGGTTTGCTCTTGTCTGGACTTTCCAATCATTTTACGTTTAAGTTTTTCCAGAATTAAGATACGTCCATCTGGTTTCAATGCTTTTTTTACATTCAGGAGGATTGGCTTATAGTCATCCATTTCATGGTAGGCATCTATAATTAAAACGACATCTATGCTATTTTCCTGTAATTTAGGATCGTCATAGTTTCCTAAAATAGTTTGGATGTTCCTGATACCTCTTTTAGAGGCAATATCATTTAGTTTGTTTAAACGATCCTCGCGAACATCTACGGAATAAACTTTTCCTGTTTCACCAATAAAATCTGCAAGTCGAATGCTCATATAGCCCTGGTGGCAGCCTATATCCGCAACTTCATTGCCAATCTGTATTTTGGCAATTTGGAATATTTCCGCAACTTTCATCCATTTATCACGAGCCTTCCAATCACTCTCTGAATATTGGCTATGCATATCAGGGATGATCAATAAAATTAAAAGAAACCCTATGTTAATTGCTCTGTTATACATCTTTAAAAGGTACTACTTTCAAAGATAAAAAGCATTTAAAACTATCTTAAAATCTACATCCATTACCGATTTACTATGGGCAATCTGATTTGGGAAGGATATTGTTTTGAATGATGAACGCTATTGCGAGCAACTACTCCTTGTTTTTCATCGTAATTTTTCCCCCCAGTATTTAAATTTCTTGCGAATCTTGGAAAATTACTGCTGGAGACTTCAATCCGAATTCTATGCCCTTTTTCAAAGAAGTTACTTGTCGCCATTGGTGTTAAGTTAATTTCATACACCTTACCTTTCTCCATAAATACTTCCTTCTCATAACCTTCTCTGTAACGAACACGTTGTATGGTTTCATCAAGGTTATATGCCCGTCCATCTGGGTATACATCAATCAGTTTTATTGTAAAATCGGTGTCTTTGGCGTCAGATGAAATGTAAAGTGAACTTTCTATGAATCCAGTAACTTCTATACCTTCTTCCAATGGTTCTGTGGTGTAAACGAGAATATCCTGTCTTGTTTCCATGGCCTGTTGATCGTAGGCACCTCCTTTTACCGCATTCCCCGTGCAACAAACATTCCCCCCGTAAGAGGTCACAGGATTCATAGGATCATATATAAAACTATCAGGTACATTTTCACTATTTGGCTCTTTTACACTAAGCCTTCCATCCCCGTATAGGCTATTAGCTTTACCACCACTTGTCAAATAAAAGGTTTTCAATTCAGAATTTTCCGGAGGCCAGGATTCAGCGGACTGCCAAACATTACTTCCCATGGTGTAATACTGAACTCTTGGCGTGTTATCTTTAAAATTGTTATTTTCTCCTTTTAACCAAAGATCAAACCAGGAATATATTTGCTCGCTATAGTTGAGCCTGGCATCCCCCACATTTCGTTCACCTACTATTGTGTTCTCAGTGGCTCTGGTATACCTGCAGTGTAATGTAGGTGCGATTACCAAATACTGATTATCTTTAACAAATTGGTCCTTACTATTGTTTCTGACATGATTATATAATGCCAGGTTGGGGCTTATAGATACATCATACCATGAGGCAAACCAAAAGCCTGGTATCCCTATTTCCATATCGTCGTGGTAGAGCCCACCTTTATACCAATCTATATGATTAGGATTACGCCTCACCATTTTGTCAAAAACCTCTCGTTTCCCCTGAATATTCTGTAAGATATCTTGAATAGGTAAATGAGCTAAAGCTTCGGACATATCTACCGGAGGGTTTTCCGGTGCCAAATCATAGAATCTGGAAATACGGATAAGGTCTTCCTGACTGGCTCCTTCAGGGATCCTGGGTTTGTACTTATCATGTTCTACACCATACAACCATGCAAAAAATAGCAATTGCTCCGCACCACCTCTGTACCAATTACCCTGTTCATAATAGTCGCCGACTCTACCCACGCCTGCACCAAAGCTTTGAGGCACCATGGCCGCATGGGAAGGATGATCTAAAGCAGCGACAGCCATCTGCCATTCTGCAGTAGATGAGCATCCAAGCGTTCCAATCTTACCATTGGACCAGGGCTGATCCTTCATCCAGCTAAAGGCATCATAACCATCAGTCAGCGGAATGCCTAATATATCCCACTCCCCTTCTGAATAATATCTTCCACGCTCATTTTGCACAACATAAGCATAACCATGTTGTACAACTTCGTATGCTCTTTCCGCTGTTCTGGTCTTTTGCTCGCCATCACCCCAGGAATTAAAATTATACGGTGTTCTGGAGAATATGACTGGCACTTTTTCATCAGTTTTGGGTCTGTAAATATCCGTTGCCAATCGTATTCCATCTCGCATGGGCATCATTACTTTCTGATCTATAATTGCAATTTCCTGGAGTTTTTCAAATATATCATCCTGCGCATAGGTATTAAAGACTCCTAAAGAAAAAGTAATTACAAATAATTGAAAATTGATTAAAAATGTTCTCATAAGCTTGGTTTTTAAAACAACTACTGAAGTTCAAAAATAGCAAAATACGTTATCGCTTTAACATAAAATAGCCAACCTGTAAATTACCCTGGGTAGTTTCTATTCTGTACCAATAAGAGTCAGAGGCCAGGGGTTTTCCATTAAAACTACCATCCCAACCTTGATCGGGAAATAATTGCTTTAACAATTGACCATACCTGTTAAAGATATGCACCGTAATCACTTCGAATTCGGGAGTTGAGCTAACTATCCACAGGTCATTAAAACCGTCATTATTAGGAGTAAAGAATCTCGGAACCGGTAATTTCTCAGGCGTAAGTTGAAATCCGGTTGTGGTAAATGATTCCTCCCGGCAATTTTCTGCCAGGTAATTTGCGCTATAGGGAATAATCGTTACATAAATAGCGCTCGCCTCGGGTAGTGGCTGTTCAAAGCTGTAGGTCGTTGTATTTCCTAAATCAAGTGCATTCACCAAATCTGTTCCACCTGCAGAGGTCCCTGCGGATAGTAAATATCCCAAAATATTATTTACAGATTCCCATTCTAAATTAGAGTTCACACTTATATTACCAGAGCCATTTTTTGGGCTTAATAAATTCGTGCATTCCGGAGGGATGGGCCCTGCACCAGTTGTAAAAGAAATTGGCTGACAGTTTGGAGCTTCTCCCAAGTCATTGTAAGGTGTTATACGGACAAAATACAATGTATTACCTTCAAAATCCGGAGGTTTATAATTAGTCCCGTTACCGACGTCAAAGTTGTCAAGAATTTTAATCCCACCAATGGACGCTTTCTCCACTGTCATAAGGTAACCTGAGGCATTAAAATTTCTTATCCAGGTGATGTTTGCTGTAACGGAAACAAATTCTCCTCCGTCATTCGGATTTATTATTTCCGTACACATAGGTGGGTTATTTCCTCTGGTCCTAAAAGTAACTTCAGAACAGGAAGGAGATTCTCCAGCGCTGTTATAAGGTGTTATGGTGATATAAACACGTTGTGAAAGTGGTAAATCAGCAGGGGGATTATATGTAGTCATATTTCCTACATCCTCATTGCTTAAAATATCGCTTGCGCCTGTGCTTGTGCCAATATTCAGAATATATCCTATGGCTGCTGACTGGCCATCCCAGCTAATATTAGTATCCGGAGGGACCCCATAGGAACCTGCAGCCGGAATGGATAAAGTAACGCATCCGGGAATAGAACTGGCCTGTCCCGTTGTAAAACTTTCCTCAACACAGTTTTGAGCATTGCCGTTATTATTATTGGGAATCACTGTTACATAATAAGCTGCATTGGGCATAAGACTAGTGGTGGGTGTATAACTGAGATTGCTTCCCATTGATACTCCATTTAATATATCTGTACCACCCGGACTGGTGCCCATAAAAAGGAAATATTGTGTGGCATTTGCTACGGCCTGCCATTGCAGTTGGGTATTTACAGAAACACCTGTTTCACCATTAGAAGGAGTAGTCAATATCGTGCAATCAGGCCGTGTTTGTGCTGAGACATGAAATAGGAATCCGAAAAACACTAAAAGCACTAGTATCTTTGGTATCGTTTTTTTTATTTGTGTTTTATATGGTACAACTTGATGATCCACCTTTAAATATAGTAGAAATATTAAATATAATCCTACTTGTGAGGTTGGTCTTGGAAAATTGCTAAAACTTTCAGCCTCAAACTTAAATAATATAACCCTTAATGGACCATTAAGCAGGTCAAAGCGAGTACATTAAAATTTTCGGTATTTCACATGTCGCATCTTATTGGCCGAACTGTTACCTTTAAACTTTTCCGCATCCGGATTCCAGTGAAGTGTTTCACCAAGATCATAGGCAATATTAGCAATATTGCAAACACTAGCTGATCGATGCCCTGTTTCTACATCGCAGATAGGTTGGGTTCTATTTTTTATAGCATCCATCCAATCCTGATAATGATCCTTCTTTACTTTGTACAAACGTGTATCTGTATCTTTTAACTCCACATTTAGAATGCCTGCAGGATCGGTTTCAAGAAAACTACGACTCACATCCATTTTACCTTCCGTACCAATAAAACGAACACCCCATCCGCGTTCAAAGTCTTCATGAATAACTTCTATCCCATTTGCGTAGTACATCTTTAAACCCCGCACCGCATTTTTATCAGCTGGAGGCTCAAATTTCACAGGTCCCGTCCTGTCCATACCCAGAGCCCATTGAACGATATCAAACATATGTGCTCCCCAGTCGCATAAAATACCCCCTCCGACTTCCTGATATAAACGCCAATCCGGCCAGAAATCTACATCATTACTTGAAGGTGCAAGCCTGTTATTATAGCCTAAAAGAGGTGCGGGGCCACACCAATTATTCCAATTGACTTCCTCTGGCATGGCCTCAGCTTTTAAATCATAAGGCCTGGCGGGGTCACCAACATTTACCAAAATTTTCTGAATATCTCCTAAATAACCATTCCTTACCAGTTCACAAGCTTTTCTAAAATTATCCCATGAGCGTTGCATACTTCCGGTCTGGACAATTCTACCGGTCTTTTTGGCCCATTTAACCATCTCCTTACCTTCCTTTAGCGTATGCGTCAGAGGTTTTTCACAAAAAACATCTTTACCGGCTTTCATGGCGTCAATAGATTGTAAGGCATGCCAATGGTCCGGAGTAGCCACCACAACTGCATCAATTTCTTTTTGATCCAGAAGCTCTTTATATTCCAGATATGTATTAACACTGTTATAACCTGACTGGTTGCGATGTTCTGCATAGACCTTTTCAACATGATCTTTAAACCAGGCATTTTTAGTGGTCCAAACATCGCAACTGGCTATAATTTGTGCATTTGTATTCTGAACAAAACGAGAAGCAAGTCCCCTGCTCTGCTTTCCAAGACCAATAAACCCAAGATTTACCTTATCGCTTGGCGCGATAAAACCTTTTCCTAAAACATGGCGCGGTATTATTGAAATGGCCCCTACAGTAAAGGCGGTATTCCTAATAAATTTCCTGCGCGAAAGATTTAGTTCATTAATTCCTTGGTTTGGATTAGAACTTCGTTTTTTTCCTTTCATGATGGGTAGTATTAATGTTAGTTAGATAGCTGAAATAGGATATTAAATTACGTGAAAAATTTAAATATTTTATACAAAAAAGGCATTTTTACAGTGTTGAATATTATATTTTAATTCCTCCATAAACTATTGGTTTATTTATTAAACCAGTAAGTAAGTTTAAGAGTAATTGACCATATCCTCCCGTCAAATGGTGCCAATAATTCATTATTAGTATAAACAAGAAACAAATCCGAAGCCGGTTTATAACGCCATTGAAGCCTCGAGTTTAGATTAAAGTTTTTGGATTGTTCATTATATTGAAATAAGGTGGCAAAAAATAGTTTATTGGTAAATGTTATATCTACTTCAGATCCTATTAACCAAAATTCTGTGGTATTCCATGGTTCAGGTAATTTGATGTTATTGTAACTAATATTTGAGCTTAGACTTACATATGGCTGAAAACGATAGCCCAGTTCGCTTGTTATGCTTGCTAGTGTACCGTCTTCGTAATATCCCCCAACTCTTCCGCCTGCAGTATAAGTAAACATGCTTTGTGGTCTTGAATTATATTCAAATCTAAAGGCATTCCATCGATGCTTGGTGCCTGTAGCCAGGGAATCTTTTCCAGTGCCCGTAGGATCAAAAGGCGACAATAATTCAACATACTCATTGAGTCCTTCCAGGCTTATACTACTTCGGTTACGAAAATTTATGAGGTATTGTAGTATATTCTGATGATCTGTTTCCTTAATTTTTTCATCAAAATAATAATTCAATTTTCCAACAGGCCCATGACTTACTACCGGACCAGCTTTTGGGAAAAACAAATAGCCTAAAAATGTGTTGAAATTAAAGTAGCCCTTTCTTGGCACATAACCGACTTCTGCAGTGTATAAGCTATCTACATATTCTTCTTTTATACCCCAGTTCCATTTTCTGCTCTTGTATTCAATATTGGCAGCCTGAGTAATCCCATTCCCCTGTTTGTCGGGTGTAAAGGATTTAAGTAAAAAGGCCTTTCCATTCCACAAATTATCAGGAGATGCCAAATTATATTCCAATCCAAAATTCCGGTTATATTTTGGATAAATTGTGCGCAGAGAGTCACTATCCTGTGGGTAATTAGTTGACTGCTTATTTACAAAAAGAAGCCCGATTGTAGATCTGCTAAACACTTGTCGCTGCAAGCTAATGACTCCAAAATTTTGACTTGGAAGTCCTGTTAGTTCGTCTTTTGCTGTTTGAATATCCATGACTCCTAACCGCCATTTATCACCTAGGTTTCCGCTGAGTCTTAATCCTGCATTAATTGGAATACCGAGTCCAATTCTTCTGGAAAAAAAAGGCCTTATTGTCTCATAACCGAAGCTGGCAAACAAATCGGCGTTTTCAAGGAAGAATTGCCTTCTTTCCGGAAAAAAGAGTTCAAATCTATCAAGATTTGTAACCTGCCGGTCAACTTCAACTTGAGAGAAATCCGGATTAATTGTCAGATCCAGGTTAAGTGAGGAGGACAGACTTATTTTAACGTCCCCGCCTACTTTGGTCTCATAGTCTGTATTTCCATCTATATCATAAGTAGTTTGGCCTAATACATAGGGAATTAAGGAAAAATTGAAACGTGGTGCAGGAGGAGGTTCATCCCAAACTAATACTCCGGTATATGCAAGTGACGCGGTAGGAAACTGTCTTGGTATTGGTGTCCAGCTAGATTTTTCGCTAGTTGCCAAGTGAAGTCTGCTAAAATTAATGCCCCATTCTTTTACGCCATCTTCATACCTTATGGATTTAAAAGGAAGCGACATTTCAAAAACCCATTTTTCCTCATCACGAGTTACTTCCGATACCCATTTGCTATCCCAATTGAGATCAACGCTGCCTCCGGCAAACATAGTACCATCCCACTGAGCTCCTGCAGCATTCGAACCAAACGAGAACCCGGTAGTTTGATTGTTAAAGGGATCAAGGAATAATAAGAAATTATCATTTTTTCCAAATGAAAAATCCCGCCTTAGTGACTCTACAAAATAGCGTCCGGGGATACTGTTATAGAAAGTTGCAATTAAATAAATATTGGTATCATCATAGGTCATTCTTATTTCGGACTTATCCGTAGCTTTATCTATGTCCATGGGTAATACCATATAAAAGTCTTTGGCAACATCAGTTCCTTCCCAGGCTTCATCATCGGCAATGCCATCAATCTTCACAGGTAAATTGGTCTTTCGAATATTTAAGCGAAAGCCTTCATTCTTTTTTTGGGCATTAAGCTGCAGTACCAATGTTAAAAGGATTAATGTTACGGGTAACTTCTGCATGCTGCTTTTCTAATGAATCGGTTTGAACTCTTGTATGACTGTTTTTTACGCTTAATAAAATGACTATTAAATAAAATTAAAGATCGTAGTTAGCTTATTCTAAAACTATGATAAAGTTCAGTAAAAATTAAAAAAGACCCTGAAATTAAACACTGAAATAATAACCCGCTAAAAAGCCCCGTTATACGGGGCCTGATAAAATGAATACAACTCTAAGAATTTAAGTTTCTAATTCCTTTAGAATATTCTCCGCAGAATTAGTTATGTTCTTGTAGCATTTATATCCCCACCTGGTAAATAACAGCAGGAATATAACCATGACAGGAATATAGGTTAGCCATATTTTGCCTTGGAGAAAAAGATCCTTGTTATTCATGATTTTACTAAATACTGGTAAACTGGTAAACATTAAGATAAAACTCAAATATATTCCAACCCTTTGCATAAGTAATAATTGATTCTTTGCCTTTGTATAAATTACAATAGTTTCTTTAAAACTATTTTGTACGATATTCATCCGCTGTATTTTTCCGAGTAATCTCAGAGTGATAACAGGTAAAATAAGTAATAAAGCTATTGTAAATACACCACAGGCCATAAGATACCAGGTATCTAACTTATATATGTTCACTAATAAATATAGCGCCATTACGAAACATACCACAGCTCCTATTGTTTCATAGAATGAGAGCTTATCAAACTTAGACCTATATCTTTCCTGTGTCATTTTCATGATTAATTCTGTGGTTAATTTTTTTTGCTTTTCTAATTGATTAGTCATTTCCGACCAAACCGTTTGGATTTCTTCTAAGTCCATAATTTACTTTTTCAATATCCTTGATTTCAACTTTTGCTTAATTCTGGAGATACGGGTACCAACATTCGTTTCACTTAATCCGGTGATTTCAGCAATCTCCTCATATTTTTTGCCTTCCAATAAAAGGAGAATTAGACCCTTTTCAAGTATGTTTAATTGATGAATTTGTTCATATACGATTTTTAAGCGGTTTTCAAATTCAGTGTCGTAATTTTCAGTTTGCCGCAGAACAACCTGGTCTATGGAAGTCGTAATGGATTGCTTTTTTCTTTTTTTTAATTGACCTATTGCGGTATTTAATGCAACACGATACATCCAGGTACTAATTTTGGATTCATTTCGAAAAGAATCATAGGACTTCCATAACTGATATACAATCTCCTGGTATAAATCTTTTTGGTCCTGTCCGTTTTCTGTGTAGATTGTGGTGATTTTAAAAATCACACCTTCATTATCCTTGATTAACCTGGTAAATGACTCTTCTTTACCCATATTTTCACAACTTCTGCTTAATTAGTAGATCAACACCAAAAAAAATCACATTTTCCTTAAAATATTTTTAGAGGCTAAGAAAATAGGTAATTTATGGACATGTCAAAAGTTGAATTTCCAATAAAAGAGCAGTAAAGAACTAATTAGGCCTAAATGCAATAACAACACTGGAAGACTATAAGTTTAATCCTCGAACAAACCTTGATCCAGTCCTGGTAGTAGTTTTAAAGCGTTTTTGTAATATACTTTTCTCAATACTTCGTCCGGGAGATCTAACCCATACATAGCCCAGAATGCGTGATACTTTTTATAATAAGGAAAGTATTCATCGGCGGTTTCCAAAACCCTGAAATAGGTTGGAAATTCCTTTGGTTGATAACTGTCTTTGCCAAATAAGATTCGATCCTGATAGGTCATAAAGAACTTATGGGCAGCTCGAGGCTGTCTTCCCAGCTCTGCTATAATTGCACCAATACCCACATACATATTTGGCATTTGCTCTAATAGTTCGGCCAGCTTTTGTAAATCATTGGCATACCATCCCATATGAGCATTAATGAATTTAGTTTCCGGATGCTTCCTAATCATATTATGTTGTTCTCCAATTATTTGTTCCCATGGAGCGGGATTATCTGCTGATCGTTTCCTACGAGGTCTGGTTTTTAATTCTAACCAACGTTCGTTACTACTATCCATTGGATCCCAGAAGGACTTTGGATCTGCGGCATGTATCAGAACAGGAATACCCAATTCCCCGCATTTGGACCATATTGGATCTAAACGACTGTCATCAATTGCTATTCGATTCCCATTAATATCATTATTTCTAAGCCCGAGGCTTTTATATATTTTTAATCCTTTTGCACCATTTTTAATATCCTGTTCCAGCTGCTTCACCGCATTTATTGCCCAATCCGGATTACCTACGCCATCAAAATTTACATTGGCAAAGACAACGAACCTATTTGGGTAATTCCGGTTTACGTTATCCAACATATTTTTAAGACCTTCACCAGATCCACCACTTAAGTTAACCATTACGGCCATATTCATATTATCCATAGAGGCAATCAATTCGGAAAGATCCTGTGTAGCCATCTTAAACTGATGACTGTGAATATCTATAAAAGGATACTTTGCCTTCTGTATAATATTTTCTGAGACCACAAGTGTGGATTTCGGATTGTATTCTTCAAAACTCATTTCCTGGGCACACGCAGAAATTGTAATTAGTAGAAATACGATAGAATAAAGTTTTATAGTATTGAATATCATTATTTTACAAATTATATGTTAATAATTACTTTAGATATTTTAATGCTTTATAATAATCATCCAATGTGTCCATATCCCGAGCTTTTCCTTCCGGATCAAGGAGGATCACCTCTTTTGCATATTTTTTAAGTAAATCCCTGGCACCCTGGTCTGTGTTTAATTCTTTTAATTCTGAAAAATAAGTCTTATCAAAAATAGCAGGTACCCCTGCCTTATCAAAATAGTTTGTGGCAATTATCCCATTACTGCTGTTAAGGTAGTTAGTAATAAGCAAATTTAAATAGGCAGTATCTATGAAAGGTTGATCAACCAGAAGTATAAGTACAGCTTTATACTTCATTTTGTTTTTTTCTAAAGCGCTAATACCACAGGATATAGAAGACCCCAAACCGGATTTCCAGTTTTTATTAAACACTATTTGAACTTTTTCGTCCTCGACTTGTTTTTGAATTGTATTGGCATGAGAACCCAACACGATGGCAACTGTATTACAAGATGCCTGCTTTGCAGACCTTATAGCGTTGCCGAGTAATGTGGTATCCCGCCAGGGTAATAATTGTTTGGTAGTGGATCCCATGCGGTTCGATGCCCCGGCGCTCAATATCAGGATAGCTATTTTTGTTTCTGAATGGGTCATCAATAGAGGAAACCTTAAAGAAATTAAGAGTGGAAGATTCTACACGGTCTTTCCTATGTATTGTGATGGGTTTTTATCAAAACTTAGCTTGCATCCATCACAGCAGAAATATACCTTTTCTCCCTGATATTCCACAATGTGTTTAGGATTTTTTTTGGAAACAGGAACTTGACAAACAGGATTAATATAATATTCTTCTGAAAACTTATCTTGTTCTTCCACAACCGATGTTTGTTCTGATGTTTTGGAACCACAGCATGAGGCCTCAGATTTATTTTCATTCCTAAAATGATCAATAACTTCCGCTAAGATACTTATAGCCACCTCACTTGGCAACTTCGCATTAATATCCAAACCAACGGGACTTCTCAATTCCGCTACACGAGCTTCCGAAATACCTTCTTTCTTTAAATATATTTTTATATCGTCTGCCTTTTTAGCGCTAGCTACAAAGCCTACATAAGCAACGGAGGTTTCTAATGCCTCTTTGACGGAACGTTCGTCATTTTCGCCTTGTGTGGTAACTATAATATAAGTATTTGTTAGCCCTTTAAAAGCACTGAAATCTACAATATCAGAAATACTATAGGCATCTGGAAACATCTGCACATCTGCTTCAGTAGCCATCACCGATACCCTAAAATCTGCTGCCGCAGCCATTTGCACCAACTTTCTTGCGATATTCGATTTGCCAATTACAATTAATTCCGGCTGTGGTATTACAGGTTCTATCATAACTTCTAATGTTCCTTTACTTTGACAAGACATCACGTACTCTTTATAGGTAGCGGTTTCCCTAGAACCACCTTCAGGTGAAATACGTATACGTCGATAGCGTTTGGTTCTGATGACATCAATGGCTTCTTTTATTACGATACCACGAACGCAGCCACCTCCTATCCAGCCAATCAATTCACCCGTTTCCAAAATCAGCGCCTTATCCCCTACTTTACCTGAGCTCGGGGCAATACGGTCCACTACTTGAGCAATGGCAAAGTTTGAACCTTTGGCCAAATGCTTTTCTATTTGTAAAGCTAGTTCGTTAAACATCCATCAATAATTTTTCTAATTTTAATAAACTATCCAAGTTGTGCGCCGTTTCAAATGCATCTAAATGCGGCATCACATTCACCATTCCTTTTTGAATGGGCTGATATCCATCCATTCCTTTCAACGGATTCAGCCAAACTAAGGTCTTGCATTTTCTGCGTATGGTTCTTACGGCCTCCCTAAGCACTGTTACACTACCGGTTTCGAGTCCGTCACTGAGTATCACTACAATATGTTTTTGGCTCAAAAATTTACTTCCATACTCAGAGAGAAATTCCGTGAGCGACTCCCCTATCTTGGTACCACTCGACCAAGAATGTACATTCTTGCCAATCTGTTTTAAAACTTCCTGTTCATTGTTTTGTCGAAGCATTGGCGTAACATGAGTCAGGGTTGTACTAAAGGTAAAAAATTCCAGACTCTTAAAATACTTCTTTAACACCATTACGTATCGCAAAAGATAATAGCTATACGTATCCATTGAACCACTCACATCAAGAATAAAAACCACTTTGCGCTTTTCTTTGCGTTTTCTTTTATGGGACAAGTCTAACATTATTCCCCCTTTAGACACTCCGTGACGAATCGTATTTCGAATATCGATGCTCCCCTTGTTCGCATTCTCAAGTCTACGTTTAAAACGCATACTCATTTGATGAAATAGCTCTTCGGCCAGTTCTTCCAGTTTTTCCTTATCATTAACATTTACCTTAGAAAAATCAGTCCGTCTTAGGCGTATACTTTCATTTGCCCCAACAGTTTCTTTAGCCTCTTGTTCTTTAACTTCCTTTTTTGGGACTTTGAATTCCGTTCCCAAAAATATAACTGTGGCAGTGTCTTTTTCCTTTTTAATTAGCTTGACTTGCTTTTTGCGTTGTTCTAATTTCTCTTCGTAATAGCGACTCCAAAAACGATCGAACATTTCATCAAAACGGTCAAAATGCTCTTTGCGTTTACAGTAAATAGCCTTTAAGCTATACTGAAATAGTTTACGATCTAATACCCAACCACGCTTTGCAACTTCAAAAGCATCACTTGTTTCTTGTGGGCCCAAAACAAACTGCCGCTCCCGACAATACATGGTAAAGTCGATGAGGCGTTCTTTGAAAGTATTTTCTACAGCTTGCACGGATTATAGAAATTTTGGTTTTAAAAATGAACTTGAAATAGGTGTTTTTTATATCGTTGCCGTCCTACGGCTCATTCCGCTTAGGATAATATTCTAGTCAATAGGATATAAAAATTCTTGAACGGATTTGTTCCGCACAAACTCTACATCATCTTTATGTTTCAGAACACTACCTATGGTAGTTTTTACAATCTCATCGGTGATATTCTTTTGATTCATCAACAACAAGGTTTTTGCCCAATCTAGAGATTCTGCAATACCCGGTGGTTTGTGTAAACTTGACTTTCTCAAATTGTGTATAAAAGTAACGACCTGCGTAGCCAATGCTTCATCAATATTCGGAAGTTTTTTTGCAATGATATTAATCTCACCCATCTTTGATGGAAAGTCAACCCAATGATACAAACATCGTCGTCGTAAAGCATCACTGAGCTCTCTAGTTCGATTGGAAGTCAAAATCACCAAAGGTTTTGATTTTGCTTTTATCGTTCCCAATTCAGGAATACTGATTTGAAAATCAGAAAGTAGTTCTAATAGATATGCTTCAAATTCTTCATCAGCCCTATCAATTTCATCAATCAAGAGCACCACAGGTTTATCAGCGCTTATTGATTGTAACAAAGGGCGTTGAAGGACATATTCCATTCCAAAAATCTGATTTTGGAGCGCCAGCTTATCCTCGTCTTGTTCAAAAAGTTTGATATGGAGCAGCTGCTTTTGGTAATTCCATTCGTAAATGGTAGTGCTTACATCCAAACCTTCGTAACATTGCAAACGAATTAAATTCGTTCCTAAATGTTCAGCTAAGGTTTTGGCTAGCATAGTTTTACCAACTCCGGGGTTACCCTCCAATAATAACGGTTTTTCCAAATTCTTTAAAAGGAAAATGGAAGTCGCCAATGCTTCGTTGAGAATGTAGTCGTGCTCATAAAAGTCTTTTATCAGCGCATCGATTTCTTTATTCAATAGCTAAAATTTTAAAAAGCCATGCTTGGGGAGCATAGCTTCTGATTATAGATTCCGGGAATATCTAAGCCGATGTCGCTGCTTCTGCTACAGCAAGTTTCTTTGAAAAATTGGAAACGAACTGTTTGAACAATTGATTGGAAACCGTAGTAATTAAACGAGAACCGAATTGGGCTATTTTTCCATTTACGGTAACATCCATAATGGCATCTAACTTTACCCCACCTTCAGCACGTTCAATAAGGTCAATGGTCATCATCATTTCTGCGTTTCCATTACCTTTTGAATCAACACCTTCTCCTGTAATAATAATTTTTCGATTCGCTTTATCAATTTCATTATAATGGATGTCTGCATCGTATTTTACCCCCATAGGACCGAATTTCATACCAACTTTTCCCTTGTAGTGATTATCACCCACCTTTTCGTCTATGGTGACTCCAGGTACGCAATCCATTATTTTTTCTGGGTCGATTAAGTGTTCCCAGACTAAATCTGTGCCTTGCGGCACTTCAAATGATTTATCTAATTGTGTTTTCATAAAATGGAATTTTATTTCATTCCCACAACGGTGGAAATCTATTTGTTTTTACTAAATGTTTTATTCATGTGAAGGCCTTTCTGAGCTAAAAACTATCTAACCGTATGGCTGGCTTTAAATCCTTCGATCCAGCAAAGTTGGCACCTCCCAACTTCTGGAGGGAGGAGCCACTTTATTTTACCTTAGTACTTTGTACTTGATACTTGTAACCAATAACTTTATTACTCTACACTTTCGCTTTTGCTGCTTGAATCGCATCCCAAACCTTATCGGGTGTAATTGGAATATCCAAATGCTTGATTCCTAATGGATATAAGGCATCAATAATCGCGTTAGCAATTGCCGGTGGCGCACCTACCGTTGGTGATTCCGCAACACCTTTGGCACCTAATGGATGGTGAGGTGATGGCGTAATCGTATGACCGGTTTCCCAATGTGGCGATTCTACCGCCGTAGGCACTAGATAATCCATTAGTGTTCCGTTCAGTACATTTCCTTCATCATCATATACAATACCCTCGTACATTGCAGGAGCGATACCTTGAGTTAATCCGCCATGTACTTGTCCTTCTACAATCATAGGGTTGATAATGTTTCCACAATCATCGATGGCCACAAAACGTTTTACATCGATTGCACCTGTTTCTTCATCTACCTCAACAACGCAGATATAGGCACCGTTAGGGAAGGTTAAATTTGGTGGGTCATAGTAATGAGTTTCTTCAAAACCGGGCTCCATTCCTTGTGGGAAATTCGTGTATGCGGCAAAGGCAACGTCCTGTATCGTTTTAGATTTTTCGGGAGCTCCTTTTACAAAATACTTTCCTACTTCCCATTCAATATCCTCTTCACTCACCTCCAATAAATGGGCTGCGATTTTCTTTCCTTTGTCACGTAATTTACGTGAAGCGATTGCAGCTGCTGCTCCAGCTGTAGGAGTACTTCTACTGGCATAAGTACCTAAACCATAGGGAGCGGTATCGGTATCCCCTTCATCAATTTCAATATCAGTGTATGGAATTCCCAATTCTTCTGCTAGAATCTGAGCATAGGTAGTTTCATGACCTTGACCTTGTGACTTGGTTCCAAAACGAGCTAATACCTTTCCTGTTGGATGTACCCGAATCTCGGCACTATCGAACATCTTGATACCTAAAATATCAAAATCCTTAGATGGCCCTGCACCTACTACCTCCGTAAAGGTGCAAATTCCGATACCCATCAATTTTCCTTGGGCTCGCTTTTCAGCTTGCTCCTTTTTATAATCGGCATAGCCCACCATTTCCATGGCTTTCTCCAGCGTAGCTTTATAATCGCCACTATCATAGCTCCATCCTAAAGGCGAAGCATATGGAAAATCCTCTTTCTTTATAAAGTTTTCCATTCTCAGCAAGG
>NZ_JBATKE010000143.1:0-90820 GCF_049669105.1 Eudoraea sp. | reverse complement strand
ACCGTTACCATTTATTTTGAAAAGCTAAAATTTAATTATTATGAATCAACAAGAACTATCAAGTTTGAGTATTGAAGAACTTAAAAAAAAGGAAACAGCTATAAAAACAGTTGTTTGGATGCTCGCTATTGTTTTAGTAGGTGCGCTATGTTTCTTTATTTTTATTTCATTTCGAGATGGTATCACACCACTAATTGCAGTTCCTTTCGCTCTTGCTGCAATTCTTCCAATGAATTTAAAAAACCTAAAATCACTTAAAACAGAAATAGAATCTCGGAAATAAGCAAAATCGAAAACATTGCATAAAGAATTTAACACAGAACGGAACCTGAACGTATAGTGACTTTTCTGAGTCGGAAAGAATCACTTATGGATTTGCCAATCTGAACGGATTGAAAAAGAAAATATTTGTCGGGTTTTTTACTCGGTCGAACCAAAATTATTAAGGAAAACGACTGCCTCGGACGAAAAAACAAATGGTAACAAAACCTATAAACAATACGGGCTTAGGCCTTATTCGCTGGGTTTGCGTACTTTTATGAAGTCTGCAAAATCTTTGGGATTTTGCTTTTTAGTGGGACAAAGAAAAAAACAAAACCAAAAGATTTTTGCTATGAGCGTAAGGGAAAGTTAAACGCCGGTTTGCTCCCGTACCGTTAATAGCCACAACGTTATCATTCAAATTTAAGAATACAGAAATTATGAAAATCAAAATTCTTCTTATTACTCCAATTGTGTTACTATTCTTTATTAGTTGCTCAACCAAAGAAGAAGAATCCCAAGAGCCAAATATAATATATGTTTTAGCTGATGATATGGGTTATGGGGATGTATCTGTATATAATGAAAACAGTAAAATTCAAACACCAAACATAGACAAATTAGCTTCTGAAGGTCTTAAGTTTACCGATGCACACACATCAGCATCTGTCTGCTCTCCAACAAGGTATGGGATTCTAACAGGGCGATATAATTGGAGAAGTAAACTAAAATCAGGTGTACTTACTGGTAAATCCAAAGCTTTAATCTCTGCCGACAGAACTACAGTAGCTTCCTTATTAAAGCAAAAAAACTATAATACGGCTTTTATTGGTAAATGGCATTTAGGATGGGATTGGGCACAAAAAAATCCTGAAGTTTCTGGAGGTGAAGGTTGGAACCCCAAAGATTTTGATAATATCGATTTTTCAAAACCTGTTCAAAATGGTCCTAAAGAATTAGGGTTTATCTATTCATACGGCCATAGTGGTTCTTTAGACATGGCTCCCTATGTATATGTTGAAAATGGTATGCCAACTAAAATCCCTGACACCACATCAATTAATAAAGGTAAATATTCCTGGTGGCGAGAAGGACCTACTTCCAGTGATTTTATCCATGATGAGGTTACACCTAATTTTTTCCGTAAATCCTTTGAATACATTAAAGAAATATCCAAAGAAGAAAATCCATTCTTTTTATATTTAGCACTACCCTCCCCACATACGCCAATTTTACCAACAGAGGAATGGCAAGGGAAGAGTGGATTGAATCCGTATGGCGATTTTGTAATGATGGTAGATTCCTATATGGGGCAACTGGAAAAAGTGATTAAAGAAGCCGGGATTGAAAACAATACCATTGTTATTTTTACTAGTGACAATGGCTGTTCCCCGGCAGCATACATGGATGAGTTAGAAGAAAAAGGTCACTACCCAAGTTACATATACAGAGGGCATAAGGCTGATATTTTTGAAGGAGGGCACCGTGTTCCATTTATTGTTAAATGGCCCCAGGAAATAAAGAAAGAAATAGTGTCGGATCAAACTATTTGCACAACCGATTTGATGGCAACCCTTGCTAATATAGTCGGATATTCATTGTCAGACAATGAAGGAGAAGATAGCTATAATATCGTTCCTTTATTTAAACAAATGAAACTTGATATTCCAATAAGGGAAGCTACGGTACACCATTCTATAAATGGGAGTTTTGCTATCAGAAAAGGCGACTGGAAACTTATTATGTGTCCGGGGTCTGGAGGTTGGAGTTTTCCAAAACCAGATAATAGTGAGGCTATTGATTCATTACCAAAATATCAATTGTATAATATAAAGAGCGATCCAAGTGAAGCTACCAATTTGTATCCAAAAAATACTGAAAAAGCAGAGGAATTAAAAACATTGCTTATTAAGTATATTACCGAAGGTAGGAGTACGCCAGGAGTGCCTCAGAAAAATGACTGGATTGATTTTGCATGGAAGCAAATTGAATTTATTAATCAGTAAAATATTCGAATGATAACAATGTATAAAAATAATAGCCGGTTCAGCAGTAAAATAATGGGTTTTAGCCCGCTTCAACTTTCTTGTAACTTGACAGGGAAGTGTCACGCAGTCCGCTACTATTCTTATACTTACCGTTGTGTGCAATAAAAAGAAACATTAGTGAAAAGATTTTATATCATATTATTCATAATAATTAGCTGTTGCTCTAATCCAATATTTGCGCAAGTTTCTGATGACCCAATTAACAGAGTTGAAGAAATTGCAAAAAAATATATGGATAGTCTTGACATTGCTGGAATGTCTATTTCTGTAATTCACAATAATGACGTCAAATTCAAAAAATCTTTTGGATATGCAAACTTAGAACTAGATGTACCAATGACCAATTCATCTGTTTATCGAATTTGGTCAGTTTCAAAGCAATTCTGCGCTGTATCCATCCTAAAATTGGAGGCAATGGATAGGCTCGAACTGAATGATCCCATAAGCAAGTATCTCGATTCACTTCCATCTACTTGGAAAGACATAACAATTGAACAATTATTAAATCATACAGGAGGAATAAAGGACTATCTAAATGATTTTAAGGAAGGTCATAAATTGCATAGTACTTCCTTTGAAATTGTAAAAGATTCGACTAAGGTTTTAAAATTTCCATCCGGTAATGACTGGAGTTATACCAATTCAGGGTATTGGGTTTTAACCAAAGTTATAGAATCTGTTAGCGGTCAAAAGTATCAGGATTATCTTCAAAACGAATACTTCACCCCACTTAAGATGAAGAATACTCAAAAAATGGATTATTTCAACATCATTAAAAACAGGGTAAATGGATACAGAAATGTAAAAGGTGTAATGAAAAATTCTACTAGATATTTAGATGAGAATCATTTAGCAGATGGTGATGCCGAATTAATATCAAATATTGAAGATTTAAGTTTTTGGACAAAAGCATTATTCTCTGGTGAAATATTAGAATTAGAATTGCTTGAAAAGGCTTGGGAATATTCGAAGTATAACAACGGAGACAACATCGATGCTTCCTCAATTATTTATTATGATGAAAATACATCATATGGAATGGGATGGTTTATTAGTGATTTGGATGGACAAAAAATTATTTGGACTCCAGGTGCTGGAAGAGGTTTCTCAACTACAATTTTTTCAGTTCCAAGTTCTGACCTGAACATAATTGTTCTTTGTAACGCAAGGAGGTTTTTAATCGCAGATAAAATTGCAAAGGATATTGCAACCGAAATAATAAATAAAAATTAAAGCACACAACAAAGTATATAAGCCATTATCCCGATAGCCATCGGGACGGCTCATATACGAGACCGTTAGCATTTATAAGAAAATAGAGAATGTTTTATTTAAAAATCTAGTAATTGTAACAAGTTTCAATCTGACACGTCCTATTGTTTTAAATTAAAAAATATGAAAAATCAAATTCTAATATTACTTGCAGTAGTAATACTTAGCGCCTGTAACGACACAACTAAATCCAGCACCACCAACCAACCAACTCTAGCTGATTATCAAGTTGGCGAAAAATGGACCTGGAAATATAAAGGTGTAACTACAGAAGGGGAAGTACGCTCGGATGGAAAAGATACAAGAGAAATTGTCAGTATTGACGGAGTTTTAGGTATGACAATCGGTAAGGACACCATTCCCGTTACTGAAATTGTTAAACCAGAAGAAAGCGAAACACCTAAGTACGACTGGCCTCTGGAAGTGGGTAAAAAATGGAGATATGAGAACAATTGGACAAGTCAAGATGGAACAACGGGAAACCAAAGTCAAGATGCTGAAATATTATCATACCAAGAAGAAACGGTAGAAGCTGGAACATTCATGGCCTACACAATTAAATACACAGGTAAAACCACAAATTCCAGAGGATATAACGCAAATGAAGAGGAGGTTTGGTTGTATTCACCCGAAGTGAAAAATTTTATCAAACTGACTCAAACTCAAGGTGATTTTTTTTATGTAGAGGAATTAATTGAATATTCAAAACCAGATTAAAATCGAGAGAATAAAACAAATGCTAACAATGTAAAAGCGATATTTACTCGTATCCTCGCAACTGCGCTTATACCAACCGTTAGCCATTATATTAACAAATAATGAAAATCAGGAAAATATTAAAATTAATTGGCAAAGGATTCCTTATACTACTTGGACTGTTATTATTGACTGGGATTGTTTATGAACAAATAGGTCGTTTCAGTGCAAAACAATTTGCTGAAGAAAGGACTGGACGTTTTGTTGATGTTGGAGGCCATGAGTTGTATTACGAAAAAAAGGGTGATGGTAATGTAACTGTAGTCTTTGAATCTGGAGCACCGGGAGATCATCGAGCCTGGGAAAATCTATCAGAAAGAATTTCGAAATATGCAACCACTGTAACTTACGATAGAGCCGGATTACTATGGAGTGAACGTGGATCATTTGATAAAAATCCTGATAATATAAGTAAAGATTTGCAGGCTTTGTTAAAAAATATAGACTTTAAAAAGCCGTATGTGTTAGTAGGTCATTCTGCAGCAGGTATTTATTTGAGACCGTTTATTAATAAGCACCAAGAAGACATTTTAGGTGTTGTTTTAATAGATCCATCTCATCCAGATCAACTATATAAAGCCCCTGAGGAATTAAAAGATTATATGCAGCCTCCTTTTTTTCCTCCAAGATGGTTATTTCGATTTCTAAATGTGGTTGGTTTGCTAAGACTTTTGATGGATGATCCGCTGTTATATAAAGGTGTTCAAAACGGAGGTGTATATGATGAAATCGAATTTTTAATGAAAGAAACATCAAAATTATCAGCATCAAGCAATACTTGGAAGGTTCCATTAGTTGTGATATCAGCAGGCAGCCAAGATTCATTTCTTGGGCCAAATGAAAATGATACTGTTAAAAAAGAAATTCAGCACTATTGGGACGGTTTACAAAAAGAGATTTCAAAATTATCTATTAGCGGTACTAGAATTGTTGCTGAAAAAAGTGGACATAATATGCTGAACAGTGAATCAGAATTAATTAGTAATGAAATTATTAAAATGATTAATCTACAATCCAGAGATGAATAAATACAATGGCTAACATTTTGTATAAGCAATGGCCGAAAAAGTATTAAACATCAAGGTTTTTAGCCCTCTCAAACAGCATAGCGGTTTGAGAGGAAATTACCACGCCAACTTCCGCTACTCATACCCACTCACCGTTATGCTTCATTCCCGATAGCTATCGGGACAAACCAATAACCAATGATAAAATTCTTTCGAAAAATACGCTACGACCTTATGGAGAAAAACAAAACTGGAAAGTATTTAAAATATGCTGTTGGTGAAATAATTCTTGTTGTTATTGGAATTCTGATTGCTTTATCAATTAATAATTGGAATGAAAATTTAAAAAACAAAAAACTGGAAACTAGTTATTTAAAAAGAATTTATGAGGACTTAGACAATGATTTATTACAATTTGAAAGAACGATTAAATTAGCTCAAGAAAGAAATAAAAGAGTACTGTTTTTGGAACAAGCTATTAAGCACTCACAATTGGTCAATAAATCTTCTGATTATTTTGTTAAATCTATTGTTTATGCAAATTACACTTACAGACCCGCTATTTCAAATCATAGTTTTGAGGAATTAAAATCAAGTGGCAGACTTGAATTAATAAATAATGAGGATTTAAGGGTTTCAATTGCAAAATATTACGACCTTGAATTCAATTATAGTCAGTTTGATTTTATCAGAGAAGATGTACAACTTAAATATAATGAGTACTCTAGAGGTATTTTGAATCAAGAGCAGTTAAATTGGGTAATAACCACATATAATTTACCTGATTCTTTATCAAACATATCTAAAAAAGAATTGGATGATATATACCAAAGGTTTTTATCAAAAAAAGAATTTCATTCAATATTACCGCAAGTATTTGAAAGTAAGTATAGCACCATAGAAGCAATGAATGATTCTAATAAAGAAGCCGAAAAATTAAAAGGAGAAATTCAAGACGAACTAAATATTATTTCAAATGTGAAGAAATAACGAAAGTACAAAAACGGCTATAATTCATTTTAGCTAAACATATTTTGAAAATTTTATCCTATTTTTAAAACTAAGAAACAGGTTAAACGATAAACCAAGCAGCTTCGCCTTGCCCTCGTTAATTTTTCCAAACAAGGTTTGGATACCTGCCGCTGGGCTCGCTACAGACAAAACAGAATCATAGCCGAGACCGTTGTAGCACATTAAAGAAAACTAAAGTGATAAAAAGATACTTAAGACTTGATTTTATTGTAACAATAATCTTATTGACAATATTAAGCTGTAAAAACCAACCTAAGGAGGAAGTCGACCTTGCTTCGAAAATAGATAGACAATGGTGGAAAGAAGGCACATTGTACCAAATATATCCTCAAAGCTTCAAGGATTCAGATGGTGACGGTTTTGGCGATTTTAAGGGTATTATTGAAGAATTAGATTATATTGAAAGTCTCGGTATTTCCTCAGTTTGGATGAATCCTTTTTTTAAATCACCTTTAGTTGACAACGGTTATGACGTTTCCGATTACCGAGCAATTCACCCGCGCTATGGAACTATGGAGGATTTTGAAGAAATGCTCAAAGGATTTCAAGACCGTGAAATTAAATTTGTTTTGGATGTTGTAGTAAATCATAGTAGCGACCAACATGAATGGTTTCAAGAAGCCAAAAGCTCCAGAGAAAATAAATATTATAATTATTATCACTGGTGGCCAGCTGAGAAAGGTAAACCACCTTATAGACATAGCTTATTTGACCCAGACGGAGGATGGGATTATGTAGAAGCTGTCGACGCTTACTATCTTCATACATTCGCAGAAGAGCAACCCGATTTGAACTGGGAAAATCCAAAACTTCGTCAAGAAGTTTATGACATCATGAAATATTGGGCAGAAATGGGAGTTGATGGATTTAGAATGGATGCCTTTCAATTCGCCAGTAAAGACACTACTTTTCCTGAGTTTCCTGATGGGCATGAGAAGGACTTCATTAAGTGGTATGGTCTGAGGCCACAATTGCATGATTACTTAAAGGAAATGTACAAGGAAGTTATAGAACCTTATAATGTTTTCGCAGTTGCGGAAGGTGCTGGAAGTACTTTTAAAGATGCCCACGATCTGGTCGATTCGGATAGGAAAGAACTCCAGGTTGCTTACCACTTCGAAACTGTAGACATGTCTCGTACGACTGACGGTTATGAGTTGTCACAATTCAAGGATGTCTTTAGTAGATGGGATGATGCATTTGCCGAAAATGGTTGGTTGGCCATTTTTCTTTCAAATCATGATAATTCACGGTTAGTGAATCGATTTGGAAATGCAAGTCCTGAATTTAGGACAGTATCCACACAAATGTTGAATACCTTTTTACTTAGTATGAGAGGTACGCCTTATACATACTACGGTGATGAATTGGGAATGACGAACATTGACATGCCAACAATTGAAGAATATGTAGATATTTCCGCTATCGGTGACTATAAAATGGCTTCGGCCAAAGGAAAAGATGTTGATGAATTCATGAAGCAGCTTAATTATGCATCAAGAGAAAACGCCCGGACACCCATGCAGTGGGATGATTCTGTAAATGCAGGATTTACAAAAGGCACGCCATGGAAAAGGGTGAATCCTAATTACATACAGATTAATGTTGCCAAACAAAACAGTAATCCAAACAGTGCATTGAATCACTTTAGAAGAATGACCAAATTACGAAAGGACAATCTGGTTTTGGTATATGGAGATTATGAAATATTACAAAAAGAACATCCTTCGGTTTATGCCTTCAAAAGAACATTAGGTAACGACAAAATGCTGGTTCTTTTGAATTTTTCAGATGAAAACTCAACTATTTCACTGACGGAAGAATTGGGTAATTCGAACGAGACTCTCATCAACAACTATGAAGAATTAATAATTGAAGGAAATGAGGCTAGTCTTCTTCCCTATCAAGCAGTAATTTTAAAAATTGAATAGAGAAACGTGCTAAAACAATGGCTATTAGTAATTACTTGTTCTCGCCTACCCTTCGACTGCGCTCAGGACAGGCTTCTGAAAATCCTCCCACGCCAAAGCGTGGCGGGACGGATTTTCAGTTTGGTGTGTATTTGCAAAGTTAAATGCTATCCCGATAGCTTCTCCTTCGTAATACTATGGAGAAGGAGCTATCGGGACACGCAACTACTCATAGCCGAGACCGTTAGCGTTAATTTCAGACGAAATTTTATTCGGAACAATTTTAAAACATGAATTTATGAATACAATAAAAAAGACTATTCGACAACAACAAATACTTCTTTTATACATACTACTGCAGACAATTAGTGTATTTGGACAAGGTAATGTAAAAACAGAACCTGGTTTAATAAACGCTAGTCCAATAGATAATTTACCACCATATATAAAACTTGTAAGCGGTTTTGGAGAACGTCCAGATTGGTCTCATGATGGCCGATTCATTCTTTTTTTAGATAAACCAATGGGTGAAGTATTTGAACTAGAGGTGGCAACCGGAATTACACGACCAAAAACCAGACATTTTAATCATTACGGTTTTACAAGGGCCATGTATCTATCTAATGGCGACATTCTGCTTGCTGGGCCAAATGCGCTCTTTGATCCTACTGATAATGAGGAAAGAGATAAAGCACGTGACCTTACCTGGTTGTACGTAATGGATAAAAGTGGTGAAACGCCCCCGGTTCCTTTAAATACCCTTTGTGCTGAAGGGCCGGCGGTTTCCAGAAATAAGATGAGAATAGCCTGGACACATCGAGATCGCCAATTACCTGAGTTGGGAAAAAATAGGGCAAAGTTATTAATGGCTGAAATAATTTACCAAGATGGGATACCCAAGTTAGCCAATGAAAGGGTGATTTTTGATTCAAAGCAGTTACCTTTTTCACTGGGTCATGCAAGTCTTGAAACACAAAATCTTGTTCCACCAGAAGATGTAAAAGTAACATTTGCTGTTTATACTATTAATAATGGAAATAATACCGATGTTTATATGGTAGATAGCGAAACCGGAGAATATAGAACTATCACTAACTCTCCCTGCTGCTACGATGAGCCTGAAGGAATATTCCCTGACGGTTTACACACTCTGGTTGAACACGGACCCTCCGATAAAAATGCCTGGCCATTGCTTGATCTGTATAAATTGAAAATAGATGGGTCAGGCGAAATGCAAAGATTAACTTATTTCACTGACTATAAGGGATACAAGGCCAATCAAGGAGTAATATCGGACGATGGGAAATATTTAAGTTTTCAGATAGGAAAAGATAATACAGAACCAGGTGTTGGTTTCGGTTTCCTAATTATGGATTTGCAAGAAGCTGCAAAACACCTGGAGGATTTTAAAACTTATAATGAATAACAGGAGTATCCTATTTTTTAATATATAAAACAAAGCTGAGATTGATTTAAATAGAGTGACTATCTGATAAATAAAATATAACTAAAAAACTAGCGCTAACACGGCATATATTTCATTAGTGGTGTAATGGTTGACCAAGCTTAAATGCAACTGCTAAATATAATTGTAACTTGAAAATGAATAGCATTGAAACGCCAACGAAAATATATGCCAAACCGTTGACATCAAGTTTGACCCCTCCTGAAATATGTATACACTAAATCAAATGTATATGCATAAAAATGGTGGATATATGATCGATTCCTTAATGGATCATAACCGGTCCCGAAATATATTGGAATATGATTATAGGTTATAATAAGCCCGGCCACTTGCTATAAATGAAGGATTCTTCAATTGGTCCAATTTCATATCCTACCTTTTGTATTTTCAGTGCGAGTCTTTCTCAGGAACAACGCAGCTAATCCTGGTGAGGCTACTATCTTCTTTATTAGCTCGCGGTTTCCAAAATCTTAAGTATATTAGTAAGCAGGGAGTAGGCTATTGCAGATACTTTTCAATTTACCATCTTTTCAGTCTTTGAACGGGCTATTAAAGACCTTTGCAGCCAATGTTTAACGAAACCTATCACCTAACCTGTGGGGTAGGGAACAGGAATAGGCTTATCTTTAAGAAATGATGTTTTTAAAGCCCATGACGGTAAAATAACAGTGGGTACAGAAAAGAGAGAAGGCACTACGTTTACTTTAAAATTACCAGCCAAGGACTAAAAATGAAACTTACCAAGAAACAGCAAAAAGAATTGTTACAAGGATACGAAACCTACTGGGCAGAGTATTTGAATGGCAATGTGGATGCCATGGAAGTTCTCTTGGACGACTCCTATACACAGGTAGGAAGTGCAGAAAGCGAGGTATTTACCACAAAAAAAGAGGCGATTCAATTTTTGAGGGATACAATTCAGGAGGTAGCCGGAAAACTGCAAATGCGGAACCGCAGTACCAAATTGGAATCACAAGAAGCTGTGGTCCTGGTCCATGAACGCTGCGACCTCTATGCCCGGACAGGTGCGAAATGGGTTTTTTACTCTAAGTTCAGAGCTACTACCTTTTTACAGGAGAGAAAAGATGGTTGGAGAATAATCCACCAGCATTCCTCTTTCCCGGACACCAAGACCGGGAAGGGCCAAAATATTGCCATAGACAAAATTGCAGAAGAGAATCAGGAACTGCGTGACGCTATCAAAAGGCGAACCATAGAACTAGAACAAAAAAATCGCGAACTCGAGATAGAGGCCTCTGTGGAAAGGGTGCGGTCAAAGGCGATGGCCATGCAGAACTCCGATGAGTTATCTGAATTGGTAGATACTGTTTTTAAAGAATTGACAAAACTTGATTTAGCCCTTTCCTGGTGTATGATCAATATTATTGACGAGCCCTCCATGTCAAATATAGTTTGGGGAGCAAATCCGGAGATAGGGAAGGCACCTGAATCTTATCACATGTTGTTTGAAGACTATCGCTTTCATCATGAAATGTTTAAAGCGTGGAAAGAAAAAAAGGATAAATGGGTCTTTGTATTAAAAGGGGCTGAAAAAGAAATCTATGATGCCTATTTATTTAACGAAACAGAATTCAGAAGAGTACCTGAAGCCGTACAGAAAGAGATGCGTGCCACAAAACAATATGTCGCTTCTTTCACGTTCAGCAATTTTGGAGGAATACAAACTGTTGGTGAAGAACCATTATCAGATGAGAGCCTTAATATTCTGGGACGTTTTGGAAAAGTGTTTGACCTCACCTATACCCGGTTTAATGATCTGAAACAAGCAGAAGCCCAGGCCAGGGAAGCACAGATCGAAACGGCATTGGAAAGGGTGAGAAGCCGAACCATGGGTATGCAAAAAAGTGAAGAGCTCAAAGAGGTAATCCAGGTGGTATATGAACAATTCGTTCACTTAAATTTCCAAATTGAACATACCGGGTTTATTATCGATTATAAAACAAGTGATGATATGAACATCTGGCTGGCTGACCAGCAGGAGATTCAAACCCAGATAACCTTACCTTATTTTGATTGCGCACATTGGAACAGTTTTAAGGAAGCAAAAGAAAAGGGATTGGATTTCTTTGCCAACCATCTTGACTTTGAAGAAAAAAACAGATTTTATCAGGATCTTTTTAAGTTGGTTCAGGGTTTGTCGGAAGAAGCAAAGGAATATTACTTCAGTGCTTCTGGCCTTGCTATATCCACTGTATTGCTGGATAATATTGGTCTGTACATCGAAAATTTTTCGGGGATTCCTTATACAGATGAAGAGAATAACACGCTCATGCGTTTTGGAAAGGTATTCCAACAATCCTATACCCGTTTTCTAGACCTTCAAAAAGCAGAAACCCAGGCACGGGAAGCACAAATAGAATCAGCACTGGAACGGGTGCGTTCTAAAACAATGGCGATGCACAACAGCCAGGACGTAGGTGATACAGTTGTTACTTTCTTTTATGAAGTGATGAAGTTGGGTCTTGACAAATCTCTTCGCTGTGGCTTAGGGATCTTTGAAGGAACAGAACGAATGGAAACATGGTCTGCTAATTACACGCCTAACGGGAATATTGATTTAAAAATGGGGATGTTAAATATGACTATACACCCTATGTTGGTGGGGCTTAAAAAAGCATGGAAAAGCAAAAAAGCAGGATACACTTATGATTTCATAGGTAAGGATGTTACCGATTACTACAAAGCTCTGAATAACGAACCCGAATATCCATTCAATGTAGATTTAAACACATTACCGGAAAAAGTATTCCACAATAGTTTCTTCTTTTCTTCAGGTATTCTTTTTGCTTTTACAGAGAACCCGATTTCAGAAGAAGCTGCTAATGTATTAAATAGATTAGCGAATGTTTTTGGACAAACCTATAGAAGATACTTAGATCTGCAAAAAGCAGAAGAACAAGTAAGGGAAGCACAGATTGAGGCGGGATTGGAAAGGGTAAGAGCCAGTGCGATGGCCATGCGATCCTCGGATGACTTGTTGGAGGTGGCTAATGTTTTGAGGGACCAAATGGCGAATTTGGGCCAGGCGGCCCTGGAGTCTTCTATTATACATCTTTACGAAGAAGATAAAGACAAGATCCTTGTCTGGTATTCTTACAGGAATCCTAATTCACCTGATGATAAAATTATTTCCGATGAAGCCAGGGTAGATAAGAAATCAACCGCCTATATAAGGGAAACAATAGCAAAATATAAATCCGGGGAAACAGAATACACCATTATCGCCAAAGGCGAAATGTTAAGGGAATGGTATAAGGAATTGGAAAGCCTGGACGTCAATGTGATAGACTACGACGAAAATGGAGCCATCGTTATTCCGGAAGTATTGTATTACCATTATTCGAATTTTTCAGGCGGTTCCCTGTTAATGATTTCCAATGACCCACCTTCTAAAGAGTCCGGGGAACTGCAAAAACGTGCGGCAGGTGTTTTTGACATGGCTTACAGGAGATTTTCCGACCTGAAAAAAACGGAAGAGCAAGCCCGGGAAGCTCAGGTAGAAGCAGCTTTAGAAAGGGTTAGGGCAAGTTCTATGGCTATGCATAAGAGTGAACAACTTCCTGAAACTTCACAGGTACTTTTTGAACAATTTGCATTGCTGGGAAATATCCCTGACCGTATAAGTATTTGTGTAATAAAGGAAGAGGAAAACTTGATAGAGTTATGGGCTACCGATCAAATTGGCAGTCATCTGGATCATAGATATAGCGGGTCTTTAGAAGAAGCAACAACCATGTCTAAATTTCATAAAGCATGGAAAGAGGGTAAAGATTCTATAGTAATTGACCTGTTGGGTCAAAACCTTAAAGACTGGTTACGCTATATAAAAGAAGATGTAAAGTTACCCATAGACGATACCAATATTAAAGGGAGACGAGTGCAGCAGGCAGCTTTTTTCTCGAAAGGATTACTTCTTTGCACCACAAATGAACCTGTTGCTGATGAGATCATGCATTTGTTGATCCGTTTTGCCAAGGTTTTTAACCAAACGTATACCCGCTTCCTCGACCTCCAAAAAGCAGAAGCCCAGGCCAGAGAGGCCCAGATTGAAGCAGCATTGGAAAAAGTTCGGTCCAGTACTATGGCCATGCACAGGAGTGAAGAATTGACTCAGGTGGGAGACGTTTTATTTAGGCAAATACAAGAACTTGGTAATACTTCTTTGAGGCGATGTGTAATCTGTATTTTTAATGAACAAGCCTCGTCCATAGAGATTTGGTATACCAGTGAAGAAGGCAATTCAGAAACAAAAGGTATTATTATTCCCACAACAGGGAATGATGTGGCAAAATGGCTGACAAAAACCTGGAAAGAAAAGAGAACCGACAGTTTGGAACTTGAAGGAGCCAAACTGAAGGATTTCGTAGCGTTTTTGGTTCAATATGGCTGGATTTATCCGAAAGGCGAAAAGCCGCCAGATTCTATGGTTCTTAGCGTCTGCCCGTTTTCTAATGGCAGTTTAATGCCGGTAACATATGAGCCACTTAACAAAAGTGACTTTGACCTATTACAGCGGTTCGCCTCGGTTTTCCAGCAAACCTACACCCGCTTCCTTGATTTGAAAAAGGCAGAGATGCAGGCACGGGAAGCGCAGATTGAGGCCGCCCTTGAAAAAGTAAGGGGCAAGGCCATGGCCATGCATCACAGTAACGATCTTGTTGCTACCGCAGGTGTCGTATTTAGTGAATTAAAGAATTTAGGGATCAACACATTTAGAAGCGGGGTAGGCCTGCTTAATAAGGAAAATAGAGATGTAGAATTATATGGAGCTACTTCTTCCGAGGATGGAATGGGCCTTTCATTGGTTGGTAAAACCATTCTGAAAGATCATCCTGTTTTATCACAAATTTATACCCACTGGATAAACAATGAAGACTATTACCCCACTTTAAAAGGCGATTTGTTAAGTCAGTATTATGAACAAATTGGAGGACAATACAAAGTACCTGCTTCCCATATTGATAGTGCCAAACAATACGGATACTTCCTTCCATTCTCAGAAGGCGTGTTTTATGGCTGGTCTCATGAACCCTTTACAGATGCAGAAATAGCTATAATGCAACGTTTTAACGGCATCATGGATCTTACCTTCAGGCGCTATATAGAATTGCAAAAGGCCGAGGCCAATGCCCTGGATGCAAATAGGCGTTCATCCGTAGACCGTGTTCGTGCAGAGATTGCGTCCATGAGAACAACAGGTGATTTGGAAAGGATTACTCCAATAATTTGGAATGAACTCACCACATTAGACGTCCCCTTTGTACGTTGTGGTGTTTTTATTTTTGATGAACAGGAAGAACAGATTCATACTTTTTTATCAAAACCCGATGGCAAAGCTATTGCCGCCTTTCATTTGTCTTATGACTCAAGTCCTTTTGTGGATGCCATTGAAAACTGGCGCTCTAAGAAGATCCATATTATTCATTGGGACAATGAAGGATTTTCAGACCTGGCAGATACCCTGGTAAAGGAAGGTCAGATTGCCACACGACAACAATATTTGAGCACGGTTCCCAAGGATGGCCTATACCTGCATTACGTTCCTTTTTTACAGGGGATATTATATGTAGGGAACTCCACAGAATTAGACAAGGACAGTCTGCGCTTGGTGCAATCAATAGCGGACGCCTTTTCTACGGCCTATGCTCGCTACGAAGACTTTAATAAGCTGGAGGAGGCCAAACAGCAGGTAGAAAAAACACTGACCGACTTAAAGCAAACCCAACAACAATTAGTGCAATCTGAAAAGATGGCATCACTAGGAGAACTCACTGCAGGGATTGCCCATGAGATTCAGAATCCGTTGAACTTTGTCAATAATTTTTCAGAAGTAAGCGTGGAACTCATTGAGGAGATGTATGAGGAGTTGAAGAACGGAGACCTTAAGGAAGCCATGGCCATCGCAGAGGATGTTAAACAAAATCTTGATAAGATAACCCACCATGGTAAAAGGGCCGATGGGATAGTAAAAGGGATGCTGCAGCACAGCCGCAGCAGCAGTGGGCAAAAAGAACCTACGGATATCAATGTTTTGGCAGATGAATATTTACGGCTGGCCTATCATGGTTTAAGGGCTAAGGACAAATCATTCAACGCCACTATGAAATCTGAATTTGATGAGAGTATAGGCCAAATCAATATAGTACCCCAGGATATTGGAAGAGTGGTTTTGAATTTAATTACCAATGCATTTTATGCCTGTGCTGAGCGCAGTCGAAGTGCGACTGATGAAAAAAAGAAACTTAATCAAACGGCTTATGAACCCACTGTTGAAGTAACAACAAAAAAAGAAGGGAATCAGGTTTTGATTTCCGTAAAGGACAACGGTAATGGTATCCCTAAAAAAGTGTTGGACAAAATCTTTCAACCTTTCTTTACAACTAAGCCGACAGGCCAGGGAACTGGCTTGGGATTATCCTTATCTTATGATATTGTAAAGGCGCATGGAGGGGAACTCAATGTTAAAACTAAGGAAAATAAAGGTACGGAATTTACTATTATTTTGCCGGCATAGGTCTGGGGGTCCCGATAGCTCCTTCTCCATAGTATTACGAAGGAGAAGCCATTGGGATGAAGGTGGAAACAAAGGAAAACGAAGGATCAGCATTTAATATTTATTTGCCCTTGTAAATTAAAATAGTTTACCAAATGATGAAAAGCAAAATAGCGATACCACTATGTTTATTTATCATTACTACTATCGTTGCACAAAACCAACCCATTGTCGATAGTTTAAAAACGATAATAAATCTGCAAAAACAAGATACCGTTCAAGTGAATGCCTTGGTTCATTTAAGCAGACAACAAACACAGGTTGATTCTGCATTCAAATATGTACGGCAAGGATTATTGCTGGCGCAAAAAATAAATTACAGGAAGGGGGAAGCAGATTGTTATCTTCAAATTGCCGGCATAAATAGAAATTTTTTAAATGATTATAGTGCAGGCATACAAAATTTATTTGATGCCCTGAAGATTTACGGTGATATTAATTATACTACAGGTGTTGCTGAAACGCATTTACAATTGCAGGGTTGGTACAGGTATATTGGAGATTACAAAAACGCTTTAATGCATGCCTTTGCCTGCCAGCAAATAGCAGAATCTAATAATGTTGCGGGCAGGGCCTTTACCTTCGAGGGCCACCGGCTTAACCCGTTGGCTTTAGCTGAAATTGCCGAAACATATATACAAATGAATCAATTAGATTCCGCAGAATTTTATATTCAAAAATCAATCAATCAAAATGAACTTTTTAATGGCTCAAAATGGAATTTTCCAATTTACATGCTTGGAACCATACAAAACCTGAAAGGGGATTATAAGCTTGCACTAGCTACTTTTCGCTCGGCAATTCCGCTGGCAATACAAAATGAAGCATTCCACGATACTTTACAGATATATAGTGGTATGTCAACCTTATTTAAAAACACTAAAGAATTGGATTCTGTTATTTATTACGCCAAAATGGTTAACGAATCTTCAGATCCCGAAAGAGAAACACATTATTGGCTCAATTCAATAAATAACATTGCGCAAGCATATAAACTAAAAGGAAATATAGACAGTACACTTAAATACACTGAATATTTTCATCATGTAAAAGACAGTATTTTCAGTAGGGATAAAGATCGTGCGGTGCAGAATATTGGTTTTACTGAAAAATTAAAACAACAGGAAATAATTTCTGAACAGGCCAAATTTAAAAGCCGCTTACAATTTTATGTATTCATTGCCGGACTACTTGTTCTATTGTTGATTATAGGAATATTGTGGCACAACACTCTGGAAAAACAAAAAGCCAAATCTAAAATTGAAAAAGCATATAGCGAACTCAAAAATACTCAATCACAACTCATCCAATCCGAAAAGATGGCGTCACTTGGCGAACTCACGGCCGGAATTGCCCATGAAATCCAAAACCCGTTGAACTTTGTGAATAATTTTTCAGAAGTTAGCAATGAGTTGATTGATGAGATGAACGAAGAATTAGAGAAAGGAGATCTGAAAGAAGCGAAAGCAATCGCGGACGACATCAAACAAAATCTGGAAAAAATAAATCACCATGGTAAACGGGCCGATTCTATTGTAAAAGGCATGTTGCAACACAGCCGCAGCAGTAGTGGTGTAAAAGAGCCCACCGATATCAATGCATTGGCGGATGAATATCTGCGCCTGGCCTATCATGGACTGCGAGCCAAGGACAAGAGCTTTAATGCGAAGTTTGAAACTACTTTTGAAGAAGGTGTTGGTAAGGTGAATGTCATTCCACAAGATATTGGAAGAGTGATTTTGAATTTAATCACGAATGCATTCTATGTCGTCAATGAACGGAAGAAACTCGAACAAAAGGGTTATGAACCTATGGTAACGGTATCCACAAAAAAAGAAACTGATAAAGTTATTGTTACAGTACAGGACAACGGCAACGGTATTCCCGATTCGGTAAAGAAAAAGATTTTTCAACCTTTTTTCACGACCAAACCCACCGGGCAGGGAACAGGCCTGGGCCTTAGTATGAGTTATGACATAGTGACCAAAGGACATGGTGGAGAATTAAAAGTGGAATCCGAAGAAGGAAAAGGAACAACGTTTACCATATCATTACCACTAGATCAAAAAACATGATGTTTAAATTACAAGAATTAGCAGGAATAATATCAAATGCAAATAAGTTATGAAAATTTTAGTAGTAGACGACGAGCGAGACGTACAATTGTTGTTTCAACAACGATTCCGAAAAGAGATCCGGAAAAACGAACTTACGTTTGTTTTTGCCTTTTCTGGTGAGGAAGCGCTGCGTACCTTACGGCAAATGGAGCATAAGGCGGTGTTGATTTTGTCTGATATCAACATGCCAGGAATGAGCGGGTTGGAGCTCTTGGAAAAAATTCGAAAAGACTATGATAAACCGCCCCCAACGGTCATGATGATCACTGCCTATGGCGATCAGGACAACCGGGATACCGCCGCTCGCTTAGGTGCCGATGATTTTTTGACCAAACCCCTGGAATTTGGTATCTTAAAGGAAAAATTGAAAGCAATATTATGACGTCAAAAATACTGGTGGTAGATGATGAGACTGATCTTGAGGTGCTCATCAAACAAAAATTTCGAAAACAAATACGGCAAAATGAATACGAGTTTGTTTTTGCCATAAATGGGATCGACGCCCTGGAGAAATTGGACATCCATCCCAATACGGACCTGGTGCTGAGTGACATTAATATGCCCGAAATGGATGGACTTACTTTGCTGACCAAACTAAACGAACTAAATCCTTTACTAAAATCGGTGATGGTATCGGCCTATGGTGATATGGAGAACATACGTACAGCTATGAATCGTGGGGCTTTTGATTTTATTACCAAGCCCATCAATTTTGAAGACCTCACCATTACCATGGAAAAGACCTTAAAACATGCAAGGCAAATCAAAGAGACCCTGAAAGCCATTAAGGAAAACAATATTCTAAAAATGTATGTGGATGAAAATGTACTGAACTTTATGGGCAGTAAGGAATATGAATCTACGATTATGGCCAATGAAAATATTGAGGCCACTGTGATGTTCATAGATGTTTGCGGCTTTACAGCCATCAGTGAGAGCACTCCGGCCGATGTGGTTGTGAATATGCTCAATACTTACTTTGACATGATGGTGAAGGAAATTATTGCTCAACAAGGATATGTAGATAAGTTTATCGGTGATGCCATTATGGCTGTCTTTAGAGGGGAATATCATTTAGATCGGGCCATTGATGCCGCTTTAGCTGTACGTCAAAAAATGGGTAGCCTTCCTGATCCCAAAGGAATTTCAAATTTTACTCCGAAAGTATCTATCGGCATCAAAAGCGGCGAGATGGTCTCTGGGAACATTGGTTCATCAAGTTTAAAAAGGTTGGACTATACCGTAATCGGAGATACGGTGAATACTGCAGCCCGCTTACAGGATACTGCCGGTGAAAATCAAATCATTATTTGCGAGAGTTGTTATGAGGGTGTGAAGGAATCTTTTCATTGCAAAAAAGTGGGTAGTATTAACATGAAAAATAAAGCAAATCCGGTTACTGTATATGAAGTTCTGGAATAACCTATAAAATTAAATACCATTGGTTTAAACGACAGATATAAAGGATAATTTCAGTTTCCTAAATCTTCTTTACCTTAGCACCAAAGTAATATTCCTAATGGAAAAACCACAGATCAAAAACGTATTTATACAGGGAGCAATAACTCCTGAATTTATAGCTAAGTCTATTGCTAAACACCAAACAAAAACTCAGATTGGTGCGCATGATATATTTTTAGGACAGGTGCGGGCAGACGAAATAGAAGGGAAAAAGGTCGAAGCCATTGAGTATTCTGCCTATGAAGAAATGGCCAACCTAAAATTTCACGAGATCAGGGAGGCTGCCTTTAAACGCTTTAACTTAAGCTGCATGCATATTTACCATAGCACAGGTATTGTTAAGACCGGCGAAATATGCTTGTTTGTATTCGTTTCCTCGCCTCACCGAAAAGAGGTGTTTGAAGCTTTGCATGAAGTTGTTGAGGAAATTAAAAAGCAGGTTCCTGTTTTTGGAAAGGAATTGTTTGAAGATGATTCCTATCAATGGAAAGTAAATAGCTGAAGATGGTAGATATTACACATAAAAAAAATACACTTAGAACTGCTATTGCCCAGGCAATTGTGCATGTAAGTTCTAAAGATACCATTGAGGCCATTCTCAACAAAACGGTCCCCAAGGGGGATGTATTTGCCATGAGCAAGGCGGCAGGATTATTAGGCGTGAAAAAGACTTCGGACCTTTTGCCAGATTGCCACCCTTTGCCCATTGAATACACAGATATTGTTTACGAAATAGAAGGCACTCAAATTAAAATATTGATCACCGTAAAAACTAATTATAAAACAGGTGTTGAGGTCGAAGCCATGCACGGGGCAAGTATAGTGGCTCTCAATATGTATGATATGCTTAAGCCAATAGACAAAGGAATTGAAATAAGTTCCATAAAACTACTCCAAAAAACGGGTGGTAAATCTGATATCAAAAATACTTAGAAAACGTTTATTTTCTTACTGCCCAGATCTCATACATTGGTCCTCCTTTGCTGTTTTTCCCTTTGTGATGCCAGTCATCTCCTTTAATTTCATAAGTGAAATTAAGTTGTGCGCCTACTCTGGCATTATCACGGGAAAAATATTGAATGCTTTCAGAATAAATCCCATCCTTTGAGGTGTATGTACCACCGCCTGTGCCCGAAAATTTAAAAGTTTCCGTATCATAAGCAATCCATTGAAAATAGCCATCCATTAAAAACTTCATTGTTTTTCGAGAATTACTTTCTCCACGTCTTTCCTGTCCTTCATCGGGGCCACGGGTTCCAAAAAGCCACTTGCCATCCAATGGCTGCTTAAATTCAGGGTTTTTCTTAAAGAATAAGTTGTTATCCCCAACGAATACCAAACCTCCTTCAACGATTTGTACAGGTAATTCAACAGCTGTGGTAGTATCCTCTTCATAATTAGAATTAAATTCAAGTTTTACAGCTAAGACATCATTCTCTAATTTATAGAACCCACCTATGGTTTTGACAAATCCCGCAGGTGATTTAGTGTAAATTGTATGAATGAAATAAGTGTTGTCAATTTTTAGTTCATGAGTATGTCCATTAATACTATCCAGTGCATGATAAACCCCTGGAGAAATCTGGGCCTGCATACTCGCCATTGAAAATGCCGAAAAGAGAAGAATAATCCATTTCATAATTAATGTTTTTAAAGGTTTAAAAATAAGGATAATTCCTTTTTAATGAGCCGTTTGTATAAATTAACTAAAAAAATCTAATGACTTTGAGAAGGCAGATGTTTTAACATTTCGACCGTAGTATTCTCAAGGTTAAACTTCGACTCCCATCCCCAATCTTCTTTTGCTTTAGAATCATCAATACTGCTCGGCCATGTTTCTGCTATACCCTGTCTGAAATCAGGACTATAGGATACTTTGAAATTTGGTATGTGTTTTTTTATACTAGCGCTGATATCGGCAGGTGAAAAACTCATTGCCGCCAGATTGTACGAGGATCTCACGGATATTTTTTCAGGATTACAATCCATAAGTTTTATGGTAGCCCTGATGGCATCGTCCATAAACATCATGGGAAGTTTTACATCCTCATTCAGAAAACAAGTATAGCTAGCTTTCTCCAGGGCTGCGTGATAAATTTCAATAGCATAATCCGTAGTTCCTCCTCCGGGAAGTGTTTTCCAACTAATTAACCCCGGGTACCTTACGCTTCTTACATCCACCCCAAATTTATGGTAGTAATAGGAACACCATCTTTCACCGGATTGCTTGCTTATGCCGTAAACAGTGCTGGGTTCCATTATGGTACTTTGAGGAGTATTGTCTTTCGGTGTGTTTGGACCAAATACTGCTATACTCGATGGCCAGAATAGTTTTTCAATTTTTTTTTCTTTGGCCAGGTTTAGTACGTTAAAAAGTGAATTCATATTTAAATTCCATGCCCTTTCCGGAAATTTCTCCGCCGTTGCACTCAACATAGCGGCCATTAAATAAACTTCCTCAATTTCATGATACATTATGACATCCTCAATAGCTTCATAATTGGTAGCATCAAGTAATTCAAATGGTCCGGAGTTCATCAAACTATCAGTGCCTTCACGAATATCACTGGCAACAACTTGTTCATTTCCGTATAATTCTCGTAGGGCCAGGGTCAGTTCTGTACCAATCTGCCCGCAGGCTCCTAAAATAAGTATGGATTTTTGCATATACAGGGAGTAAATATAATTCCTTGGTAAAGATAGCTTTTATTAAAATTTGTACATTCGCCGTATGAGAAAATTGTTTGTTTTTGGGTTAACATTCTTACTCTTGTTTTCCTGTGGCAACACTCAAGGGACTGAGCAAAGTATTAATCCGGACGAGCTTGAATTTGATGTTCAAAAACTCCCCAAAAAGTCAGTATTGAATAGCGGAGCCAAAGCAATTCTGGAGACATGGGCGGAATTTAATGACCTGGATATAGCTTTTGACGGACTTTACGCTGTTGAGAATAATGAAGAACTTATTCTTCTTATTGATGAGTTTATAGAGAAACAAAATGCACTGGTGGTTTCCAATTACCCTGAAACTTTTGATATACCACAGGTAAAAAGTCGGCAAAAAGTCTTTAAAACCTATGTTTTAAAGGTAAAGGCAACCCTTGAATACCGGCAGGATCCATTGGATCCAACTATAGAAATGGTCAATGCATTTAATAGTCTGCGCAATCAATTTAATGTGATGGTAAATTATAATTTTGACTCAAAAATGATTTTAGATGAATAAGCTTTTAGTGATTACCCTAATGTTATGTGCCGGGCAATTGATTGCCCAGGAAGAGCCTAAGACAGAAGTAAATGAACTGATTAATAAATGGCATAAGGCGGCATCTGAAGCCGATTTTGACACATATTTTGGGATCCTTGCTGGGGACGGAGTTTTTATAGGAACCGATGCCTCAGAGAATTGGCAAAATGATGATTTCAGGGCGTTTTCAAAACCTTATTTTGATCGTGGAAAGGCATGGAGCTTTACTACTATTGAACGAAATATTTACATGAATGAATCTGAAAATTTTGCATGGTTCGATGAATTATTGGATACCCGTATGGAAATTTGCAGAGGTTCCGGTGTACTTCAAAAAGAAGATGGCAAATGGAGAATAAAACACTATGTGCTTTCCATAACCATTCCTAATGAAGACGTAGATGTAGTTAGTGCAATAAAAAAGGAAAAAGACAGCTTATTCATTTTAAATAAAAAACTTCGCTAATAAAAAGTGGTATTGCCTTAGGAGCGATTCGGTATAAATTATAATGTTATGAAAATGAAAAGAAACCTTCTCTATATAATTTTGCTTTTTATAGTTTTTGTGGGTTGCAGGACCGAACCCCAGGAGAAGCAAATAGACTATTATTCCTCGGCCTTATTTAAAGATGTGCAGTTACAAGGCTTATTTGAAGATTCCAAGACTTTTGTAGATCTGGTACCTAAAGAATCTTATTACATGCTGAACAAGAAGTATGAAGCCGAAAGGCAAAACGCAGATTTTGATCTGAAAAAGTTTGTCGAGGAAAATTTTAGCGATAAAGCAACCGCCACTCTTAGCTTTGAAACAGATACAACCCATACCATGTATGAACATATTAGTAGTATCTGGAGCAAATTAACCAGGGGACCGGATTCTGTAATTCCCTATTCCTCCAGGATATCCTTGCCTAATGAATACGTTGTTCCCGGAGGGAGGTTTAAGGAAATTTATTATTGGGATAGTTATTTCACTATAGAAGGTTTGTTAGTAGATAATCAGGAACGGATTGCCAGGAACATGGTTGATAATTTCGCTTATTTAATAGATACCTTGGGCTTTATTCCCAATGGCACCAGGAACTACTATTTAAGCCGTTCACAACCTCCTTTCTTTACACTTATGGCAACGGCACTTGCTCGTAAAGACAGTATGGTTTTAGTAGAATATTTACCAATGATTGAGAAGGAGTACGATTTTTGGATGGCCGGGAAAGATGTTATTGAGGAGCCATTTGAGGCTAACAAGTATGTAGTCAAAGTAGGGAATGATTTATTCCTTAACAGGTATTGGGACAGTAGTGTTACACCACGCCCGGAAAGCTATAAAGAAGATTATCATTTAGCGGATGACCTTGCAACGGAAAAAGAGAAAACTGATCTATATGTCAATTTAAGGGCAGGAGCGACTTCCGGCTGGGATTTTAGCAGCCGTTGGTATGCCGAGGAAGGTTCCTTTGGGTCAACCAATACGGCAAATATATTGCCGGTAGACCTGAACTGCCTGCTTTATTTTATGGAGAATCAAATTGCTAAGGGCTATAGTTTAAAAGGGGATAAGCAAGCTGAATCCCTGTATCGGGATAAGGCACTTAGGCGGAAAGAATTGATCCAGGAAACTTTTTGGGTTGAAGAGGAACAATTTTTTATGGATTTTGACTTTAAAACGAAAAGTAACACAGATGAATTTACATTAGCAGCTACTTATCCTTTGTTCTTTAATATTGCTACTAAAGAACAGGCTGAAGCGGTAAAAGAAAAACTAATAGCTGAGTTTTTAAAAGATGGCGGACTTCTTACCACTTTAAAAAATACGGGACAGCAATGGGATGCTCCAAACGGATGGGCGCCATTGCAATGGATGGCTGTGCATGGGTTGCTTAACTATGGGTATAAGGAAGAAGCATTAGATATTATGAAGAAATGGTTAGCTATAAACGAAAGAGTTTATAACAATACCGGAAAGATGATGGAAAAATATAATGTGGAGGATATTAGCTTACTCTCCGGAGGTGGCGAATATGAGACCCAGGATGGATTTGGCTGGACCAATGGGGTGGCATTAGGATTTAAGGCTTTGGTGGACCAAATGGAAGGTCAGTAAAGTTTTCTTCTTCTTAAAATAATTTTAGCACCTCGTGAAAGTTTGAAGTAATTTCAAGACTTATTAGATAATAATTTTCAGAAGATAATTATTTTTAATCATGGCCAAGTCATTACTTTTTATACCAGACATTTCGGGTTTTACCAAATTCGTGCAGACTACTGAAGTTACGCATAGCCAACATGTTATTGCTGAATTGTTGGAAGTGCTTATAGAGGCCAATACGGAGGAGCTTCAGCTGGCTGAGGTAGAAGGAGATGCTCTTTTTTTCTATCGGGAAGGAGAGCTGCTTTCACAGGAAAAATTGCTCGCCCAGATTGAAACCATGTTTACTGCATTTACGGGACATCTCAAACTTTTGGAAAAGAATAGAATATGCCCATGTAATGCCTGTGCAACAGCTCCAAAATTGGAGTTAAAAATTGTTGCACATTGTGGGGACATTGAATTTATTGAGGTACAGGGCAATAGAAAACCTTTTGGGAAACAAGTCATAGAAGCACACAGGTTACTTAAGAATTCTGTAGAAAGTGATAATTATGTGCTGATAAGCAAAGAACTTTCTTCTGATATTGAGCTTCCTATTTATTATTACAGCAAAGTGTTCAGATTTAAAGAGGGGAAAGATATTTATGACCAAAAAGAGGTTGAATACATCTATTCAATTATTGACAATAACAAACTTAATATTGGGGAGTATTCTACTGCTAAGGAAGTTGTGTTAGAAGATAACCCCGGAATTGTTTTAGACAGAAATTTTTCAATAGCAGCGGAATCCCTTATGGAATATATTACCAACCTTTCGTACCGACATTTTTGGGTAAAGGGAGTTGATAAATTTGAGTATAATGAAAACGAAGTTACCAGACTAGGTTCAGAACACGTTTGTGTTATAAATAATAAACATTTGAACTTTGTGGCTGTAAAGAAAAAAGTTAAACCGGGAAAATATGTCTATGGCGAAATGACAAAGAGTATTCCCGTTGCAGATACAGTATATCAATTTTATACCATAAGTCCAATTTCAGATAATTCATGCAACTTGAAAATAGAATTATATTGGGAAATAAGATCTTTAATAAAGAAACTGGCAATGATGCTTTTTGCCCAAAGGATTTTTAGGAAAAACACCGAAAATTCCCTGAATTTATTGGATCAATTGGTTGAAGAGCGACGGATTGTTATCGCCTAGTAGTACCCCCTTAAAACTGAATATACCTAATTGTTGTAATAAAAAAAGCGGACAACAATTGTCCGCCTTACTATTATTATCGCCACATTACTCAATTCTGTTTTTCGGCAGGTTCAGCTTTCCTGGATTCCAGCGCCTGTTTACTTAGGCTAGCCAGACTAAAATTAGGATCAATTTTTAAGGCTTCATCAATAGTGGCTATTGCCAGGTCTATATCATCCTTATTCATATTGTATTGAACAAGACCTTTTAAATGATAAAAGGCTGCTTTCAGAGGTACTTCATACGGTTGCTGTCTTTCATAGAAAGCGTACTTCATATCATCTTTGGAGTTAAGAATACCATATTCAATGTCGATATTGGCACCGGTGTTATCTCCTGTCTGAATCTTGAGATCTGCCAATTCATATGCCAAATAGGCGTTGGGTTGCCTGGAATATAGAACCTCAAACTGTTCAAGGGCTCTTTTTGGCTGGTTCAAAGCTTTTAATGAAATGGCTTTTACCTGGACTGCAAGATCAGAATCTGTGTCGTTCTTTTCAATCCCAATAGTATTTAAAGCCTGTAGGTGCTGACTGTTATTGGCATAAACGTATGCCAGGGTATCTCTCCTTTCAGCTGAAGGTGAAATTACGTTCAAATGAGTTAACGCATTTATTATACCGCTTATATCGGACTGTTTTCTCATTTCGAAATAATATGCTTCAAAATGTTCTTGTAGCTCTGTATTGGTTTGTGAATAACCCCCGTGAAAGCACCCTAAACCAGTAATAAGAATTAATATAAACTTCTTCATTATCGTATAAATTTCGTGCGACAAAACTAATACATTTTTTTTGGTCCTTGCCTAAGGAAACTCTTAAAAATCAATTAGATGGATTTTTTTAATGAATAACAATTATTAAATGACCTGTCTTTGCTTATTAATTTTTGCAGTGGATTGTTTTCGGTATTCGTTGGGAGGTATAAAAAAAGGATGCCTTGGGGCATCCTTTTTATTGGGTGGTTATTAGTTCTGAACTACTTATGCCAGGGTTAACTCTTCTTCTTTTTTGGTATAAGAATTTAATAACCAGGCATAAAATGCAAGGCTCCTGTTATCCTTGTCTATACAGGATTTTAGAAATTCACATAAATTATTAAAAAACAGGTTTGTATATAATGTAGGCAGTCCTAAATTAATTTTTTTAGGATCATAATCCTTTTCATTCATTACAATATCCATTGCTATTCTGTGCCTGTGATAATCAATAGACACATCTGTGGCATTGTAATGATTCTTTACAATAGCCTTGTGCAGGCTCTGAAAGTTTTTGGTCATCTTGCATTTTGCACAACTACGGGAGATGAGACTTTCCAGTTCCATTAAAATCCTCCCCTTTAATTTTGTTTTTTCCATGACATTTAGGGATTTAATGTTTATATAAAGATACAGCTTATCGATAAAAAGCTGAAAATCAACGCTATAAATTAACCTTTTATCGATGTTTTTGTTGTAAAAGTGGCTATTGTTGTTGTGAAACGCTAGTTTATTCCTGTATAAAAGACAATGCCTTTATTAAGAAAATTCTTACTTAGTATTATTTTTCCACTTTTTATGGATTTATGTTGCAGATATTGGGGTCTTGGAAGCATATTTTTATCTGCCATGTGGGAATAATAGTCGCTTTTCAAAGGGTGATCCGGGTAGACTCCGTTAAAGATTTGATTCCACCAATTGTTTTCAAGCACCGTTTTTATCAGATGAATACAATCATTTAAATGTATTAAGTTAACGGGTTCATTCCCATTGCTTAGTTCTTTTTTACCTGAAAGCATTGTAATGGGATGCCTGTTGGGTCCTATAAGACCTCCAAACCTAAGGATAGTTGTTTGCAGTGACTTGTCGTTTAGAAAAATATTTTCAGCCTCTACTAATTGTTTTCCGGATTCAGTTACAGGCATCGGAAGGGTATCCTCAGTTACCTCACCTTCAACAGCTCCATAGACCGAAGTACTGCTCACAAACACTATTTTTTTTACGCTGGATTTTTCTATTACATTGTGCAAATGTGTCATTTTGAGAACATAATTCTCTTTGTTGTTACCCCGGAGTCCGGGGGGTACATTTATTATAAGGATATCAAGCTGGTCCAGAAATTGTATAATTGAGCCTGTAATTTCTTCCTCACCTAACATGACTATAAATGGCTTAATTCCTTCCTTCTCTAAGGTATCCAGTTTGTCCTTACTGGTAGTACTTCCGTGTACATTATAGCCGGCTTTTACAAGAGATTTGGCCAGTGGTAAGCCAAGCCATCCGCATCCGATAATTCCTATGGTGTTTTTCAAAATTTAATCGTTTTAATCAATAAAACAGCATCATTTAGTACAAAGGGCATAGGAATGGTTGCTTCCGGTCTTGCGGGTATCGAAAATGAAGGATTGTCCAGCAGATCATTGGAGGCCTCATATAGCGTTAGCTTTAAAGATTCATCTTTAGGAATGCTTAGTTGAATTTCCGTAAAATCATTATCACTTATGAAATGTGTAATTAGCTTACCTCCTTTTCTATGGCTAAGATAGTGGTCCGATAATGCGACATTATTTATTTTTGCTTCTAATATATTTAGCTCGTTTGTAAAGACGTCCAAACGATTAACATCGCGCTGTGGGCTAATACATAACTCAAACATGCGCTTATTTCCAATAACCGTATCAAGGGTAATCTCAATTTTTGGTGGTAAAAGTTCTTTAATTGGGGCGTCGGCCACGAAGGTAAATCCGGTGCTGTATTTACTGCTTATTTTAAAAAAAGACAGACTGTCCGGCCTTTTTTTATTTTCTCCCAGATATTGAGATGTCCATGTGGAGAGTTCATTTTCATAAGTAGCCCATTGCGCTCTTTTTTGATCCGTATTAAGTACATACAAGAGACTTGTAGGTTTGGCATTTTCGCTCGTAAAACCTGAATATAGATGGGCAGAAACCATAAAACCAATAAATAACAGGAATGCCAAATAGGCAATGCGTTCCTTGTTTTTATAGGATGCAAAAACGGGAAGAAGCAATAGGAAGGTCAGTGTTGTGAGCACAGTAGATGCAACCATCATTTTTAATCCTAATCCAATGGGGAACATTTGAATAAACGGGGTGTAAAGCCATAGGGCGGGAAGCGTTAAAATCATTAAAATATAAACATTGGGCTTCTCCTGATTTAAACTTATTAGGAATGTCCCTAAAAGAGCATAAAGAGGTAAAACAAAATAACTTGCACCCGGCAAATAGGTAGTTAATCCCCAACATATGCCAAGCCAAATGATCAAAGGGGCAACCAATAGATTTGAAATGCTAATTTTCCTGAACTTATGGTAAACCCAAAAACAACTGCCTATTGAGAATAGTACAAATGCCAGAATGTAGTAATGCCCATTGTACGTAAAACCGTGTAAAATATCTTTATAATGCGGATAAATCCATTTTAATACGGACCAGCTATACCAGCCCACAAGACCGTTTATAGTTAATGCTAATATAAGCGGCAGGAATCCTTTCCCAATTTCCTTTAGATCAAGGCGTTTAATTTTAAAACCGTAAACCAATAAAGCGAGCATCATCGCCAAGGCTAAAAAGAACATGGGCCATGTCCATTCAAAAGGGTAAGAAATAAACTTAAAAAACGGCACATTAAAATAAACAAAGTCGTTTAAACTCTTCAAATCGTTCAGATCGGCCTGGCTGAAATGTTCTAAAAGGGGCATCAAATAACTTCCCTGATGTGCCAAAGAGTTTCTATCCAGACGCTCGTAGTTATCTTTAACCGTATGATAGTCATAATGATCATCTATAAATGCAAAATTAAAGCCTTCTATATCTCCATCTTCTCTGAATATTGTAGTATCCATATCATTGGGCAATATTTTATAAATGCTGTAGTAAAAAGAGTTTGCCACAGGAAATTTCGGGTCTGCTTCTATAAATTCCTTTATAAGTATACCATTACTTCTATTAGTTTCAACCAGCATTAATGCGGGACCACCGCTCCCCCTGGCTTCAAAATTCAGGACCAACCCAACCTCTTTGGCCCACGGATGATGGTTTACAAATAACTCCGCACCATTCAGACCTAATTCCTCCGCATCAGAGATAAGAATAATTATATCATTTTTAGGCACTGTCCCATTGGCTATATATGCCCGGACACTTTCCAGAATGGTCGCTACGCCACTAGCTGCATCGCTTGCACCCAAAGATGAGTGCGGGCTACTGTCATAATGTGAGAGCAGCAAAAGGGCTTTTCCCGGCTGAGACCCTTTTATTCTTGCAATTATATTCTCCGCTTTGCTGAAATTACCCCAATCTCCGGCACTATATCCTTTCTGAACTGAGGTTTCCAGGCCCAATTGGGTTAATTGCTCAATAATATACTTTTTCACCGTTTCATGTGCTTTAAAACCTACGCCGTGTGGCTGTTCAGAGATAGTTTCAACATGTTGTAGTGCTCTGTCTGTAGAAAAAGTGGTTAATGACTGATCTGCATCCTTTTTATACGTGGGCATTGCAGTATCAAAACTCAGGTAAATCGCCAATAGAATCAGCAGAAAGGAAATTATTTGGGCATATGCCTTCATGATATAGAATTGTCAGCTAAAAGTATAAAATTCTAATAGTCTAGCTCATTTTGACGAATATATTTAATAATTAAGCAAGAAAAGTGTACATTTAATATTAAGCTAATTTTAAAAAAAGTATGGGTATAAAGAGTTTTATGGGCCGAAGAGCCAAAGAAGGATCCAAAAAGGAGTATGATGCCCCCATTCTGGTGGAGGATTATATGACAAGAAAATTACTGACTTTTAGTACTGATCAGTCCATACTTGAGGTAATGGAATCTTTTGCGAAAAATCATATTTCCGGGGGACCGGTTTTGGATGAAAGTGGTTTTTTAGTTGGAATTATTTCAGAGGCCGATTGTATGAAGGAAATTTCAGAAAGCCGTTATTTTAACCAGCCTATCCTCGATAAAAGCGTGGAGCGGTTTATGACCAAAAATGTGGAGACCATACCTCACGACATGAGTATTTTTGATGCTGCAGGAGTTTTTCATAAAAACAATCGAAGACGATTACCGGTTTTAAAAGACGGTCTTTTAGTTGGCCAGATAAGTCGTAAGGATATTGTGATCGCAGCATTAAAACTTACCAGTCATAACTATAAATAATCTTTGGGATTAAAATAGTTGATTTTCATTTTCCGGATACTTTTACACCGCTAATTTCTATTCGCGTTTAACGATCATGTAATAATCATTATCCAAAGGAAGATAGCCAAGATCGTATACAAAATAATAGGTCGTACCTTTTTTTGTAGTATAAAGATTGGTTATATAATCAAAGTCAAATCCTTTATCCATAAGACGGTTCTTGGTGGTGCGTGTTTTTCCATCTTTTAAGGTAAAACTATCTAAGACCCTGTAATTCTTTCGAAGTCTGTTATTTATATTTCTTACCAGGTTTTTACTATCCTTATTTAATTTATTATTATAGGCATTCCGGCAGTAGTCCGAACAGTATTTTTTATCTACCCGGCCCCTGATTATTTCCCCGCATTCAAGGCATTTTTTTTCTTCCTGATGTTCCATATATGGTAAAAGAAAACGTTTCTATCCTTTAAAGATGTGAGTAAGCTACACTACTACAATATCGTATTTTCCGAGCAACCCTACAACTCCATCTTTTGAGAATTTAGCTTTCCTAAGTCGATTTTGTTCAGGGTCAAATTTATAATTGATTGCTGTGGTTAAATCAGCCTGCTCCAGATTGGTTTTCTCAAAAATAGCCTTATTTAAATCGCATCCTCCAAATTGTGCATTGCTGAGGTTGGCCTCTGTAAAGTCGACTTCAATTAATTTACATTCAGTAAACTCAATGTTTTTAAGCTGTAACTGATAAAATGAAGCCAGGATCAATGAACAATGATCAAAGGAAAGTGAAAGCAATATGGGATTACAATGTTCAAAGTGAAGGCCTGTCAGTTTGCAGTATGAAAATGAAACCTCATTAAATACCGAATGAGTTATATTGGCGTTACTTAGGTTGCAATGTGAAAAATGGCACGCTGTAAAGTTTATGTTATCGACGTATGCATCAGCAAAATTACAATCTTCAAAAATACAGTTTTCGTATTCTGCTTTTTCCAATCTCACTTTTGTGAAATCCTGATCTTTGTACGTTATATCTTCAAAAAATGATTTGTTCATGACAAGTCATAATAGGGAATTACTTAGATTAAAATGTATCTTCCTTTTCGCACCGGTTAGCCAATTTATATTACAATCCTTATGGTTTACTCTTTGAGTATCAAAGCAGGCAAGCCAAGGTCTGTATACATTCTATTATAGGCTGCCATCTCGGTATTCACAATGGCTTTCTTCTCATTGTCATAGGTTTTCCAATCATCCAGCAGATCAGCTAGCCTTTGTTTGGCCCCCTGAGTAACTTTCGGATCTGCGTTGTCTACAAATCCTTTCAGGTGCATTAATTGAGCATTTAGCTGGTTATTGTAGTTAATAACATCCTGAAAAGTTTTCTGATTGGGCTGGATAAGATTTTGTTCCCAGCTGTCTATACGATTTATTAATTCCTTTCCCTTTTCTAATAGATCAGTTGCAACTTCATTTTCTTTAAGTAGCTCTGCATAAGTCTTTAATTGTTTTTTTGCCGATCGTATTTGGGTCACAGATTCGTGAATATTCTTAATCGTATTTTCAATTTGATTCAATACGGATTGTTGTTCATCAAAATCAGTTTTGGAGGCCTTAATTTTTGGGTTAGGAAGAATGAGCACTTCCGTTTCGGCCACCTTGTCGTCCAAAGACAATCGCAAGATATAGCTGCCTGGAGCAACGCTGGAGCCTGAAAAATTTCCATAGACAAATACTTTATCTACGGCCGGGAGTGTTTCTTTTCTAAAATCCCAGGTAAATCGGTTGTACCCCATTTTTGAAGGCAAAACCGCTGGCTTGGAAGGTCCTCCCGGCCATGTTTTAAAATCTTTTTGATTTTTATTGGTAATGGTTCTAATCAGTTTTCCATTTTGAAGCACCTGTAATTCCAGATTCACACTGTCTGCATCCTCGTTCAGATAATAATCAAAAGTAACTCCTTGTTTGGGATTTTGTCCGAGGCCGGGAACTGGTTTTTCGGAACTACCCCCAAAGAGCAGATAGGTGTCTTTAGGTTTAAAGATGGCTAGAGCCGTATTATTTATTGAACTATTCTGAATGGCCCCAAGATCATCTAATATCCAGAACGACCTGCCGGCCGTAGCTGCCACTAAATCATTATCCTGAATAGTGAGGTCATTAATGGGGACTACTGGTAAATTTAGCTGAAAGGGTTGCCAGTTTAATCCGTCATTAAACGAAATATACAAACCGGTTTCTGTACCCGCATACAAAAGCCCTTTTCGTTTTGGGTCTTCCCGGACTACCCTTACAAATGTATGTTCGTCAGTAATTCCGGTTACTATTTTAGACCAGGTTTTACCATAGTCTGTTGTTTTAAATACGTATGGTTTTAAGTCCATAAATTTATAACGCATCACCGCCACATAAGCAGTGGCATCATCATGAGGAGATACTTCAATACTATTGATTATGCCTTCAGCTAAGCCCGGAGGCGTAACATTTTCCCAATTTTCGCCTCCATCTTTAGTTATATGAATAAGGCCATCATCACTACCGGCCCAAAGCACGCCCTTTTCATTTGGAGATTCCACGAGATACATCAGGGTGTTATAGTTCTCGCCTCCTGCGGCTTCATTGGTGTAAGGCCCACCTCCAGGGCCCTGCCTGTTTTTGTCATTTCGGGTCAGATCGGGACTTATAACAGACCAACTAATACCCCCGTCAGTGGTCTTGAAAACAACGTTCCCCGCATGGTAAATGGTATTGCGGTCATGGGGAGAACTTATAATCGGGGCGTTCCAATTATAGCGAAATTTGAAGCTTTCGGGGGCATTCCCCAGAGCCAATTCCGGGTATTCCTTAATTGGTTTGCCTTCCCTTGAGGCTCTGACCCATTTTTCAATAATCCCCTGATAACATCCACCGTATACAATTTCAGGATTATCGGGATCAAAAGCCAGATAGGCACTTTCACATCCGGCCACAGAATACCAGTCTTTCCAGTCGACCCCCTGATCATTGGTTCTGCTGGCTATTGCGATCGCAGAATTATCCTGCTGACCACCATAGACATTATAGGGAACCAGATTGTCTGTTATAACCCTGTAAAATTGCGATGTAGGCTGATTTTGTTGAGTACTCCAGCTTTTACCTCCATTATTAGAAACGTTGGCTCCACCGTCATTGGAATTGATCATTTTACGATTATCCAGAGGATTTATCCAAAGATGATGATTGTCTCCATGCGGGGTAGGTATCCGGCTAAATGTTTTACCGCCATCGATGGATTTTGTTACAGGGGCATTGCATATATATACCAGGTTTTCATCCTGAGGATCTGCAAATATTTCCATATAATACCAGGAGCGTGTAATATTTATCCGGTCTTTATTCACCTGTGTCCATTTTTTTCCGGCATCATCTGATCTGTAAACCCCACCTTTTTTTCCTTCAGCTTCCAATACCGCGAATACCCGCTCAGGATTAGCACGGGATACAGATATCCCCGCTTTTCCAAATTCTTCAGGAAGCCCTTCTTTTAACTTATTCCAGGTAGTCCCTCCATCTGTGGATTTATAAAGTCCTGAATTCTTACCTCCGGACTCCATGGTCCATGGATAGCGGCTGTGTTCCCAGAATGCAGCATAGAGAATTAATGGGTTTTTCATGTCCATAGACAGGGAAGAGGCCCAAGTTGTCTTGTTTACAAAAAGTACTTTTTCCCAGCTTGCACCCCCGTCTGTTGACCGGTAAATCCCCCTGTCTTCCGATGGGCCGTATTGAGCTCCCTGTGCTCCAATAAACATAATATCCGGATTTGCCGGATGAATCACCACATCTGAAATATGACGGGTTTTATTCAGTCCAATATGCTTCCATGTCTTACCGGCATCTGTAGATTTATAGACCCCATCTCCCATAGAAGTCATTACCCCTCTGGCGGCGTGTTCCCCCATACCTGCAACCACTATATTTGGATTGCTTTCTGAAACTGCAATTGCACCAACGGTTCCTGTTTTTAAAAATTCGTCCGAAATATTTTTCCAGCTGATTCCATCATCCGTTGTTTTCCATATCCCACCTCCGGTGGAGCCCATATAATAGGTCATAGGCTGACCAACAACTCCACTACTTGCTACACTCCGGCCGCCTCTAAAAGGACCAATATTACGCCACTTCAGGCCATGATAAAGGGAATCCTGAGCCGTATAGGGTGAGGTGTCGATTTTGGTTTTACGTTTTTGAGCCTGAATGTTTACAGGGATCAAGAGCAGGCCGAGAATAAAAAGTTGGATGGTTTTCATAATAAAAATAAGTGGTAAGATAATAAATGTTTATTTCAGTTCTTTATAAATTTTTTGGACCTCCTGTACTGTCATCGTTCCTTCATATACCAGGAGACTATACTTTAAAATGATTGGATCTTTTGTGGAAACAGGGACAACTGTTCTGCCAGGATAAACACAATTCTGCATGCTTTCTTTTTCTCTTAAGATCCAATCTGCTTTATCCTCCCGAGAATCCTGGTGGGAGAGTATCACGATTCCTGAATTGTTTTCCTTATTGGTTAATGACCCAAAAATATTCATCCATTTTCCGGCTTTAACGGCACTATTTTCGGGTACAACCTTACCTTTATTGGACATAAACTGAACATCTTCAGGAAGTTTCATTCGGACAGAAAACCCCCCGTAGCCTTTTTCATCATCTGAACCACCTATTTTCAGGTTCTCTTCAAGAGCTAAAAGTGATATTTCGAAACGTATAATACGATAGTTACTCTTTCCGGGATAAATGCTAATCGTGGTATTTTCTAATAGGAAGGGTTTTTGATTTCCCTCCCGGGTTAACCATAGGGGCGATTGCCAATACGCAGAGACCCTAAGCTTGAGAATGTCGTCTTCCTTCGAACTTTCAATATTACTGATATTCCAGATAAAATCGCTGCATTCCCAGGAATCCCCTAATTGCCTATTCCCAATATATACCTGATGCCATGCCCAAAAAACACCCCTGTGATGGGGATGGTCTTCGGGAAAATCTTCAGTGAGTACAGATCCATCAAGCCCATGGAGTGGATGGATATAATTGTTTCGCGAGAATTCACCGTTAATCGACTTAGGTTGTTTTTGATAAAAAAGAACACTTGTATCACCTTCTTTTATTTGAATTCCTTCCTCAGACTCCGTAAAAGTTAATTGGGCGATTCCTAATAAGGGCACTAGTAAAAACCCCAACAAACACTGGCAATTGGATTTTAATTTATAATAAAAAGTCAGTTTAGTCATCTACAGCGCTAAATACCATCTGCCGGAATTTCCAGGCTGTATTATCGTTTGATGTGCCTTGTGTTTGTTTCATCAGGATACCAATAACCTGCTCCTCAGGATCCGCAAAATATTGCGTATTAAAGTAGCCACCCCAGTCAAAAGTACCTTCACTGCCCAGCCCGCCAGAATCCTCACCTTTTTGATTTACTACCCCAAATGCCAATCCGTAATTCTTTGGGCCGTCTTTCCAAATGTCGCCAATTTGGTTTGCCATGATACTTCTTACGGTGGTTCTGCTCAGCAACCTGACTCCGTTTAACTCGCCTTTATTCAGGTACATTTGCAGGAAGGTTGCGTAATCTTTTGCGGTACTGGAAAGACCAGCCCCACCGGAAAAAAACCTTTTAGCACCTTTAACAGGATAATCTGTATCATAAAACGTAACCGGGTATTTTTCCCATTCCCCGTCTACTTTATGCTGAACATTTACCAGGCGGTCATGCTTCTCCTTAGGTAAATAAAACCAGGTATCGTTCATGCCTAAAGGATCAAAAATCCGGGTTCTCAGAAATTCATCAAAGGGCAAACCAGAGACTACTTCAATAAAGTAGCCAAGAACATCAAGACCTTCGCTATAGGTAAATTTCTCACCCGGGGTATGGTGCAATGGAAGGCCGGCGAGTTTCTTAACGCTCTCTTCTATAGCTATATCCTCAGTAGTAAAAAGATCTGTAATACCAGCTTTGTGATAGATTGCTTTGAATCTTGGATCTCCGTCAATTACTCCATAACCTATTCCGGAGGTATGTGTAATTAAATGTCTAATCGTAATTTCCTTTTCTGAAGGAACACTGGTGTATGTGGTATCTGTTTCATTATAAGTATCCAGGATTTTGGCATCTTTAAATTCGGGAATGTATTTGGAAACGGGATCATCTAATTTAAATTTTCCTTCTTCCCAGAGCATCATTACCGCGGTTGAAGTTATGGCCTTTGTCTGAGAGGCTATCCTGAAAATAGCATCATTATAAATTTTAGTACCAGCCGAATTATCAGCCAGACCATAGGCACTGTGGAATACTATTTTTCCATCTCTTGCAATTAAAGCCACAGCTCCCGGAATATCACCATCTTTTACAGCTTGTTTAAGCATGGCATCTATTCGCTTTAATCGTATATCAGACATTCCAACAGTTGCCGGGGAAGCTGCCGTAAGATCAGGGGAAATTTTAACTGACGGGGTTTGGGCAAATCCTATTGCAGCAATTGCCAAACAGAAAAAGAGGTTGATTTTTCTCATAATTTAATTTTTATCTTGTCCGCCAGCCCTATCCGGAGAACGGGGGATTGGCCATTCTTGTTTTATTCCTGTTTTTTGATTAGTTGGAAGTGTCGCTTTTTCCCTGGATGTTTTCTCTAGGTCTTCACAGGCCATGTACGTAAGGATTGCTGTAAGAATAGCATTGTTACGAACATCGTCAAAAACGATCTTGTCATAAGTATCTAAATTGGTATGCCAGGTATAATCACTATAACTCCAGCTTAGGGAACTAAGTGAAAATGCCGGAACTCCCATGGCAACAAAAGAAGCATAATCAGAGCCTCCCCGGCCTGGAGATCCAGGGTATGTAGTTTCAATATGGCCGCGTATGTCTTCCGGAACGGCCTGGAGCCAGCGTCCCAGATAATCGTAGGCATGAAGGAATCCCTGTCCGGAGATTTGAACAACACGTCCGGTTCCATTATCCTGATTAAATAAGGCCTGTAGCCCTTTTACGACTTCTGGCCTGTCCTCTACAAAAGCCCGGGAGCCATTGAGTCCTTGTTCCTCACTACCCCAAAGTCCAATAATAATGGTGCGTTTAGGGTTCGGATATATTTTTTTAAGAATACGTGCGGTTTCCATCATAGTAATTGTACCTGTGCCGTTATCGGTTGCGCCGGTGCCACCATCCCAGGAATCAAAATGAGCAGAAAGAACAACATATTCATCAGGAAATTTTGTACCTGGAATGGTGGCTATGGTATTAAATGTGGGGACCCTTCCTAATTCTTGTGATTTGGAAACCACTTTTAATACAGGTTTGTCGTCGTTCTCAGCCAATCTATATATCATTCCGTAATCTTCCAGGGAAAGGTCTATGACTGGAATTGTTTTGGTATTGGCACTAAAAATTTTGTTGGCTCCAAAACCTTCCGACCACCTGGATTGTATAATAGCTGCTGCACCTGCTTCTTCCAGTACTCTATTTAGAGTTCTGCTGTTATATCCTGTATTTCGGATTTGCTGATACCAGGCCCTGGTTTGAGCTTCCCTATTGGCTTTCATTTTTTCAAAGGATTCCCTGGTGGCAAATTCTTCCCAATTATAATCCGGGCGACCTGTTGACTGGTTCATGGAGACGGTTACAAATTTGCCTTTGACATTAGGGAGCCAATTGGCAAATTCCAGTGAATCTTCCACTACGGGTAAGTTTATGACCTCTGCAGTAATTCCTGAATCTGAAGTACTCGGGCTCCATGCCAATTGTGTTCCTCGAAGTGATACCACTCTGGGGGAAACCATATCTATGTGGGTAATACCGCGTTCCCAACCTCTCCATGTACCCCATTCCTCGTTTCGGGCTTTTATTCCCCATTTTTTAAAGGTAGCTACAGCCCAGTCATTGGCTTTAGTCATTTGAGGGGTACCTACCAAACGGGGTCCGATAACATCCATTAATTCATGAGCGAGTTGTTCTAACTGAGAATTTTCTGTTGCTTCTTTTTTTAATTGATCCACTACTTCTTCTGTGGACTGGCCAATTAAAAAGGTAACATTAAAAAGGAAAAAAATAAAAAGCAGGGGAAGTCGTCTAATCATACTTTTATAGTTTTTAAGCACAGTAGAACAATATAGGAATAAAAGTTTTTAATTAGAACAGAATACTGTTCCAATGTCTTAATTAAATTGATTAGAAAAAGATCTCAAAACTTTCTGGTTATTCCCAATTTCTGATGGTAATTTACCTATAAAGTTTGGTTAGGATAAAATATTTCTTGATTAAATATAATTTTATATACATATAAATAATTGATAATCACTATTAAAAACAATTACAAACGACTACAAAAGATTACAAACGAAAATAAGCACTTCCTAACCGAGTAACCCTAAACTACTGTTCTATGTTTGCAGTGTCGGAGTATAAGACCCGATAGTATTAACTGTTTAATCCTTAAAATTAGTAATTATGAACGCACTTAGAAACAAAGTACAGTTGATTGGAAACCTGGGGCAAGACCCGGAAATTGTTAACCTTGATAATGGTGGTAAATTGGCCAAATTTTCCGTAGCTACCAATGAGATTTACAAAAACAACAAGGGAGAAAAGGTAACGGACACCCAATGGCATAATGTGGTAGCCTGGGGCAAAACCGCAGAGATTGTTGAAAATTACCTGGCCAAGGGTAATGAAGTAGCAGTAGAAGGTAAGCTCATTCATCGCTCCTATGAAAACAAAGAAGGTGAAAAAAGATATATTACCGAGATTAAATGCAATGAATTGGTAATGTTGGGTAAATAATGAGTGGTACTTATTAGTGCAACTAACATTTCACTAAGTGAAAAGAGGATCATTCATGATCCTCTTTTTTTATGGTTGGGTGTCTGCAGCACTTTCTACTGTGATCTGCTGTACATCGCGATCAAATAGGTAGAGCCCACTTTTGTCATTCCCAATTAGATTAATCTTATCTAAAATGGTTCGCGCAAGTGCTTCTTCTTCCATCTGTTCGGCAACATACCACTGAAGAAAATTATGTGTAGCGTAATCCTTTTCCTGTAGGGCTACATGTACCAATTCATTGATGCTTTTGGAAACAAAAATCTCGTGATCATATAAATCTTCAAACATCTTTTGAAACGAATCGTAAACAGCTTTGGGTTCAGTTAATGCGGATATAGCCGCTTGTCCTCCCCGTTCATTTACATATTTAACTAGCTTCAGCATATGCATTCTTTCCTCTTCGGACTGTTTGTACATAAAAAGAGAAATTCCTTCAAGTCCTTTTACTTCTGCCCATGAAGCCATAGACAAGTAAATCTGTGAAGATTCTGCTTCGATCCTGATTTGGTCGTTCAGGGCTTTTTCCATATTTTTTGAAAGCATAATAAATGTTTTTATCAAAGTTACAAAATCTAGCTACTAAGGACTTCGTAAAACCACAAGATTTTAGCCCTGTTCGTCATTTTTTTAAGCCACTAATTATCTCGCCATAACAATCAAAGCCAGGCCGATTATATAAACCAATAGCATAATATTAAGAAGTCTGGGAACTCCTTTTGGGGCACCTTTAAATTCTTTCCAGACAAAAATACCCCACAATGCAGCCACTACAGTAGCTCCCTGGCCTAAGCCATATGAGATTGCAGGACCTGCTTTATCTGAGGCCAGAATGCTAAAAGACATTCCTATACACCAAATAGCCCCACCCAGGATGCCCATGAGATGGTTTTTGCTTCCACCAACAAAATAGTCCTTAAGACTGACGGCTTTTCCTTCGAATGGTTTTTTCATTAGCAGCGTATTGAAAATGAAATTGCTAGCCAGAATTCCTATAGCAAAAACAAACACTGCAGTATACGGACTTAGTTTTCCAGAAATGGGATTGGTAAATTCTGGAAACATCGAATTAGCCACATATTTATAGAAGAAACCCATTAAGAAACCTGCAATAATTGCCAAAACCAGGCCTTTTGTTGGGACTTTGTCCTGACTTACCGAAAGTTTTTTATAAGCATTTGCATTGATTAGCATGGCAATAACTATAAGTGCTACTCCACCAAAAAGCATGCCTGCATTCCCAACTGGAATATCCAGATAATTTACAACTACGCCTATAACTAATGCAAGGCCTATTCCAACCGGAAAGGCTACAGACATGCCGGCAATTGTAATGGCGGCTACCAGAAGTATATTAGCTGCATTAAACAAAATCCCTCCCAAAAAAGCAGAACCTAAATTTTCAGAACTCGCCTGCACTAAGTCCTGTAAAAAAGGACGACCTGCATCTCCACTGCTACCTGCAGTCAATGCCAGAAGCAACGAAAAAACGACGATTCCAAAAACATAGTCCCAGTAAAACAGTTCAAAACGCCAGTCTGGAGAAGCCAGTTTCTGTGTATTTGCCCATGAGCCCCAGGCAAACATGGTAATTATACAAAATAAAACAGCTATTGGGTACGATTCTATGATAAACATAATATAAAAGATTAGTTGATTTCATTGAGATACGGAGCAGAGGTCTGTGCACCCATTTTGGTGACAGACAGCGCTGCCGCTTTATTGGCAAATTCAATACTTTCGTTCCAGGTCATGTTTTGAGCCAGACAGACTGCCAGTGCTCCATTAAAAACATCGCCGGCTGCAGTAGTATCTATTGCATCCACTTTTTGAACTTTGGCAGTAAAATGCACCTCACTATTCATAAAAAATGCACCCCTGCTGCCCATGGTAATTAGAACATTTTTAACGCCTTTCAGAAAAAGAGCTTCACATGCCCTGCTTGCCGATGATTCATCAATGACTTCAATCCCAGTCAGAATTCTGGTTTCTGTTTCATTTGGGGTTATAAGGAATAGTTCTTTAAGAATGTGATCTGATAATTCCTGAGCAGGTGCTGGATTAATAATGAGCTTTTGACTATTTTCCCTGCAGTAGTCTGCTAAATATCCTATAACCGGTATAGGTGTTTCCAATTGAGTTAAAATGATGTCAGCCTTTTGAAGCAGCTGAGAAGAACCTTCTAAATGCTTTTTAGATAAAAGATTATTTGCCCCAGAAGCAACAACAATTTCATTTTCTCCTTCCGCATTTACGGTAATTAATGCAACCCCAGATGGCTCACCATTTACAATTAATGCGCCATCCATGTTAATTCCTTCTTTTTTATAACCCTCGATCGCATTTTGACCAAAAATATCATCTCCTATGCAACAAATAAAACTAAGTTTACCACCTAAACGTGCGGCAGCCACTGCCTGATTGGCACCTTTCCCGCCAGGGAACATAAAAAAATCACCACCTAGTATGGTTTCTCCTGGTTCCGGGAATCTTGGCGTTTTTACCACCATATCGGTATTAGAACTCCCTACGACAACAATTCCTGGCATTTCTGTTTTTTTTATTTAGTAACTGGAACGGGATTCTTAAGGCTGCTATAGAAATCTTCCAGGATTTCTTCCTTTTTAAAGTTTTCCCAAACCGCAATTTTGCGCTTATTATCTGGTCGCTCAATCCATTCATTATTAATAAGTACAGGGGCTGGAATCCTTTTGCGCTCCCCCCAGCTTTCATTTTTTAAAATAGCTACAGCAACCATATCAAAGAGTGGTCTGGAAGGAGGGTCACCATGATAGTCAATATATTCAAAAAGACTTACTGAGTAGTCCCCAAAAGTTTTAAATTCACCTCCATGCCTGCCTGTTACCGGTTCTATTGAAGTAGGTCCAAGACCGGGCATTTTCCTGTTTATTTCTTCCTTAGTTACTTTAACAGCATCGGTACCTGAAGGTTTGCCATAACGAACGGTAACCATTTCAAAGGGGATGTTGCTATTTAATACATAATTCATGGCTATGGTGTCATTGTCCTGGTTGTATTCCCCCGGCTCCGGATAGTTAGACCCCAGCCATACTATTTTGGTTCGTTCCGCAAAAGCAGGATCCTTTTTTAAAGCCAATGCTATGTTTGTTAACTTACCTACTGCGATTATAACCAGGGTATCTTTTTTAGTTGCCTCCAGGATGCGATCAACACCTTCTTGTCCGTCATAATTCTCCGGATTCCACGCATTACTAATGTCTATAAAATTGGCATTCGCTCCTTTTAATAAAGGAATCTTATCGTTAAGATTGCACAATTTTATCACCCGTAAGGCTTCGTCATAATGACCTTGTATGTCACCCCCGTTATAGGTGGCATTAACCGTCACTGCATCTACTTCAAAAGTATCCCCATTAAAAAGCAAATAAGCAAGAGCGTGCTGGTCGTCCAACTCGTTATTGGCATCTGAATCAAAAATGACCTTAAGTTTGGAAGAAGTTTTGAGCGGTTTGGCAATAATTTTTTTCTCTTCTTTTTTATCCGCACAGCCGCAAATAGTAAGGGCCAGGATGCCAAAAATAAAAATCGAAAAAATGGGCGAAAATTGCCTTTGTCCTATATTCATGGATGGGTTATTTATATTCAGAGGTGTAAAATACAAAATAAGTTGAAAGGCGAATGATAGGATAATATCATCCATTTCCAATATTCAGAAATATATATGCTGGGCTAATCGAAATGTATTGGAATGAGCTTCCACAATTTTTTTAATATCAGGAGAGTACCCCCCGCCCATGCTGCACTGAACGGGTATTTGAAATTTATGACAGCTTTCCAGCACTAATTCATCACGTTTTCTACAGCCCTCCAACGATAGAGACAAGGTCCCTAATTTGTCTGTTTCCAGAATATCCACTCCGCAAAGGTAGAAGATGAAATCGGGCTTTAATTCGGCAAGAAGCCGGGCAAGAGTATCTTTTAAAGCAGCAAGGTATTCCCGGTCCGTTGTTCCTTTTTTTAAAGCGATGTCCAGGTCTGAGGTCTCTTTTTTAAACGGATAATTATTGGCGCCGTGCATTGAAAAAGTGAAGACCGAGGGGTCATCTTTGAAAATCTCGGCGGTACCATTCCCCTGATGTACATCAAGATCAATAATAAGAATCTGACTGGCAAGATTTTTAGATTGCAGGTAACGGGCCCCGATAGCCTGATCGTTCAACATACAAAAGGCTTCGCCCCTGTTGGAAAAGGCATGATGTGTGCCACCGGCAATATTCATAGCGATACCTTGTTCTATGGCATATTCACAGGCCTTCATTGTACCGTCTGCTATGATGCGTTCTCGCTCCACCAATTGTTCGTTAAGCGGGAAACCAATTTTCCGGGCTTCTTTATATGGAATTTTGAGATTAAGCAGATCGTAATAATACTCTGGGTCATGTACGGCTACCAGGTATTTATCATTTGGAATAGAAGGCTCAAAAAAATTTTTCGGAGTACAGGTTCCTTCATGTATGAGCTGCTGAGGGAGAAGCTCATATTTGATCATTGGAAAGCGGTGACCTTCCGCTAAAGGGTGATTGTAAATAGGGTGATAGGCTATCTTCAGCACTATCTTAATTTATATATTTAGCTATCATTTGCAAAAACTCTTCTCTTTACTACCTGCTTCAATCTAACTTAATCTATTAACTTTTGATTGATGAACACCTTTATTCTTAAGTTATATAAGGTACAAAAAAAAGGGAGGATAAATAATAGCTACCCTTTTAAGAAAAGGATTAATTTTTTAACAGTAAATGTGGGGAAAATGAAATGAGCTAACGAGCAATTTAATTGACCTAATACTTTCATCACTGGAAAATATCCTACTTATATAATGCAAGCTGGATGCGTTTTCGATCAATATCCACCTCCAAGACCTTTACTATAACTTGTTGGTGAAGAGTTACATGTTCGTTTACATCTTTAACGAAAGTATCGGAAAGCTGTGAAATATGGATTAGGCCACTTTCTTTAATCCCAAGATCCACAAAACAGCCAAAATTGGTAATATTGTTCACTATGCCTGGCAATAATTGTCCTTCTCTTATATCCGTGATGCTCCTGATATTTTCATTAAAGGTAAAGACTTTTGCTTTTTCCCTAAGGTCCAGGCCAGGTTTTTCGAGCTCCCCGATGATATCCTTCAAGGTGGGCAGGCCCACATTATCGTTGCAATAGGCCTTAAGATCTATTTTTTGAAGAACTTCTTTGTTGCCAATGAGCTCTGTTATTGGCATTTGATTGTCCTTGGCCATTTTTTGAACAATACTATAGCTTTCCGGGTGTACAGCAGAATCGTCCAGAGGATTATTACCCCCTTTTATACGTAAGAAAGCAGCTGCTTGTTCAAATGCTTTACTACCTAATCTTGGTACTTTTTGTATTTCCTCCCTATTGGAAAAGGCCCCATTTTGGTTTCTGTAATTCACAATGTTTTCGGCTAATTTTGGGCCCAAACCTGAAACATGGGACAATAAGGGAACACTGGCAGTATTGATATTTACACCAACAAAATTCACGCAGCTTTCCACTACGGCATCCAATGATCTTTTTAAGCTTTCTTGATCCACATCGTGCTGATATTGTCCAACTCCTATCGATTTTGGGTCAAGTTTGACCAATTCTGCAAGGGGATCTGCCAATCGCCTACCGATGGAAACCGCACCACGAACGGTTACATCATAATTGGGAAATTCGTCACGCGCTATTTTGGAAGCCGAATAGATTGATGCCCCGGCTTCACTTACTACATAAACTTCTATAGGATTTCTAAACTGAATGTGTTTAATAAGTTGTTCGGTCTCTCGCGAAGCAGTTCCGTTGCCAATAGCAATGGCTTCTATTTTATAAGCATCTGCCAGGGAACTGATTTTTTTCATAGCCCCTTTACGGTCGTTTTGTGGAGCATTAGGATAAATAGTCTCATTGTGTTCTAGGTCGCCTCGTTCATTTAAACAAACAAGCTTACAACCTGTTCTAAACCCGGGATCAATTGCCATTATTCGTTTTTCTCCCAGGGGCGCTCCAAGCAATAGTTGTTTCAGGTTTTTAGAAAATACCGCTATGGCGGCTTCATCAGCTTTTTCCTTAGCATTCTTAAATGTCTCATTGGAAAGGGATGGAAATAACAAACGTTTATAGGCATCCTGGATGGCTATTTTGATTTGCGAAGAACAGGCATTGTTACGCAAAACAAGCTTTTCTTCAATTTGGTAAAACACCTTATCCTGATCTATTTCTAGTTTTGTCCTAATAAAACCCTCATTTTCTGCCCGCAGGATTGCCAATAAACGGTGGGAAGGACATTTGGAAAGAGGTTCGCTCCAATCGAAATAGTCCCTGTATTTCTGGGCTTTTTCTTCATTTTTTTTAGAACTTACCAGCTTGGTAGAGAGAAGGGCATACCTATTCAGTTGGAAACGTATTAGGCTCCTGATATCACTGCGCTCATTGATCCATTCAGCGATTATATGTCTTGCACCCTCGAAAGCCTGGGTCGAATTCAGCACTGCTTTATTGAAGAATTTTGGGGCAATCGCATCAAGGTTTTCGGTATTTTGTGCCATGATTATTTTGGCCAAGCCTTCCAAACCATTATTTTTAGCTACTTCAGCCTTGGTTTTACGTTTCTTTCTGAAAGGGAGGTATAAATCCTCCAAAAGGCTCAATGTTGTCGCCTGGCTAATTTTGGTTTGCAGGTCCCTGGTCAGCACATTATATTCTTCAAGAGATTTTAGGATTGTACCTCTGCGTTTCTCCAATGTTTCATATTGTAGTTTATGTGTTACAATATGGCCAATCTGAACCTCATCCAGATTACCGGTTCGTTCTTTTCTATACCTGGAGATAAAGGGAACCGTACAATCTTCATTAAGTAAGACAATAGTATTTTGTATGCTCTTTACTGGCAGTTTGGTATACCGGGCAATAAATGGGACGAGTTCCATGAAATATATATTATGTATTGAAGTAACAAGGGGTTTCGCCCAACCGGACAATCATTGAATCGTCCTAATTTATGGGCTCCCCATTGGCAACCCCTTCCTCGCTCGGGTTAAGGAATATAAGTTTCCCTTCTTTATTTTCAGTCATTAAAATCATCCCTTCACTTTCTACTCCACGGAGTGCCCTGGGCTCAAGATTTACCAAAACGGTTACTTGTCTTCCTATGATTTCCTCAGGACTAAAACTTTCGGCAATGCCGGAAACGATTGTCCGGGTATCTATTCCTGTATCTACCTTAAGTACCATAAGCTTTTTTGTTTTAGGCATTTTTTCGGCTTCTAAAATAGTTCCCACACGTAAGTCCATTTTGCTAAAATCTTCAAAATTTATAGTCTCTTTTTGCGGCATAACAGTTTTATTTTCAGATTCGTTGACTTTTTTTGTGGCTTCCAGTTTGCTTAGTTGTGCTTGTATTTCATCGTCTTCTACTTTTCGGAATAGTAATTCAGGTTCACCTATTTGGAGGCCTTTCGGCAGGAGGACTTCTTTTTTTGAAACATCAGGCCAGGAGAGCTCAACAAGATCAGAATTCCCAACAGAGGTGTTTTCCACGATGGATAAAATTCTTTTCAATTTTGTGGAGGTAAATGGCAAGAACGGTTCCCCCAGAACGGCAAGGGCAGCTGCTATTTGAAGGGCTACAAACATAATGGTCTGCACTCTTTCTTTATCCTCCTTTATGACTTTCCATGGCTCTTCATCCGCCAGATATTTATTGCCAAGACGTGCGAGATTCATTAATTCCTGACTTGCCTCACGAAAGCGATAGCGTTCAATGGAGTCTGAAATGATTCCGGGATATGATTTTAGAGTCTCTAAAGTATTTTTATCAACTTGTGTAAATTGATTTGGTCCGGGGACAACTCCATCAAAGTATTTGTTGGTAAGTACTACAACCCTGTTTATGAAATTACCAAAAATGGCAACCAATTCATTGTTGTTTCGTGCCTGAAAATCTTTCCATGTAAAATCATTATCCTTCGTTTCCGGGGCATTTGCAGTAAGCGTATAGCGCAAAACATCCTGCATATCAGGGAATTCTGCCAAATACTCGTGAAGCCAAACCGCCCAGTTCTTAGAAGTAGATAATTTGTTTCCCTCCAGGTTCAAAAATTCATTGGCCGGAACATTTTCAGGTAAAATATAGTCTTTATGCGCCTTAAGCATGCAGGGAAAAATAATACAGTGAAAAACGATATTGTCTTTTCCGATAAAATGGACCAGTTTGGTGTCTTTTGACTTCCAGTATAATTCCCAGTCTTTTCCTGTTCTGGCAGCCCATTCTTTGGTAGATGAAATATACCCTATAGGAGCATCAAACCAAACATATAATACTTTCCCTTCGCCACCTTTAACAGGAACAGGAATTCCCCAGTCCAGGTCGCGCGTTACGGCTCTTGGCTTTAACCCATCATCTATCCATGATTTACATTGCCCGTAAACGTTAGGTTTCCAATCGTTTTTATGACCAATTATGATCCATTCTTTTAAAAAATCTTCATACTGGTCTAAGGGCAGGAACCAATGTTTGGTCTCTTTAAGTGTTGGTACGGCACCGGAAATTGTTGATTTCGGATTTATAAGGTCTGTCGCATTAAGAGAAGAACCGCAGTTTTCACACTGATCGCCATAAGCCTCTTCGTAACCGCATTTAGGGCAGGTTCCAATGACAAATCGGTCTGCAAGAAATTGCTGGGCTTCCTCATCGTAAAGTTGAGCTGTTACCTCCTCCAGGAAATCACCTTGTTCGTATAAAGTTTTAAAAAAATCGCTGGCCGTTTCATGATGAATTTGGGCGGAGGTACGTGAATAGTTGTCAAATGATATTCCAAAATCTGCAAATGATTTTTTTATAATGCCATGGTATTTGTCAATAATCTCTTGGGGTGTAACTCCTTCTTTTTTAGCCTTCATGGGTATGGCCACGCCATGTTCATCACTTCCGCAAACAAAGGCCACATCATTACCATTTAACCTGAGGTATCTTGCATAGATATCTGCAGGGACGTAGACTCCGGCCAAGTGCCCAATATGAATAGGGCCGTTTGTATAAGGCAAAGCTGCTGTGATTGTATATCTGGCAGGTTTAGGCAGGTGTTCCGACATCAAAAATGGATTAAGGCACAAAAATAACTATTATTTCAGACCAAACACCAAGTCGCCAGGAAAAAGAAAACCCCCGGAACACCAGACCCTTTTATAAGGGATTTCCGGTGTCCGGGGGCAATTATGCAAAGTAGGGGTAACCTAAGCTACCATTATCGATTTAGACATTTTTTTGTCCGAAACTTGTATCCTATATATGTATTTGCCTGTAGACAAATGTGAAGGTAAATTTTCCCTTATGTTGATTTCGGTAGAACCTTCCGACATAATCTGATTATAAACAGTTCCAACATTTTGTCCCAGGATATTATATAATTGAATATCAACATGAGCAGTAAAAGGCATTTCTAAATAGATATGCGGTGTGCTTTTTGTGGGATAAAATGGCTTGTGAACAATGGCTTCCAATAATTCAGGAGTCGGATCTTCTGCAACCGGATCTTCGGGCATTGGAGGTGTTGGTGGTTCATCACTATAAACAATAGGGGGGAATTCCACGCCACTACAATTAAAGCCAAGATCAACCGGCGCATATGGGTGATTTAGTAAGTGCTGCTCTACCAAAGGTATAGGGACACACAGCCATTCTGCAAGGACTGTGGCATACAGATCTCTAAAGTCCATAGTGTATTCAAGATTTCCTCGCCCATTTGGACTTTCCAAAGAAGGGTGTTCCCCTACAAAGGCACTTCCATTAAGCCCGGAACCGAAAAATAAAGTTGGGGCAGCCTTACCGTGGTCTGTTCCGTTTGATCCGTTTTCAAATATTCGTCTTCCGAATTCGGAAAATGTCATACTCAATACTTTTTCATCTTGTTGAGTGAATGCAATATCTTCATAAAAGTTATTGATAGCGATAGACAAATTAGACATCAATCGCTCATGAGCAAGTGGCTGATTTCCGTGGGTATCAAAACCTCCCATTGAGATCATGTATACTTTTGTACCCAAATTACCCTTAATAAGTCTTGCCAAAAGAGCTAATTGTCTTGCAAAACCATTGTCCTGATATTGAACCTGATTTTGTCCTCTTTCATAAGCTTCATGGATTAGTCCGGAGTATTCATATGTGGTATTAGCTACTCCTCTTAAGAACTTAAGCTGATCTCCATACATACAGTTGTTGAACAAACTGTCATCCAGGCTGTACTGAACTCCGGATTCTGCAATTTCTTCCAACTGGTCGATATTTGAAGTAACAAAGGCATAGTTCGTTTCTTCACCCTGGAATACGAGACTACCAAAATTTCCAATTTGAATGGCTGCAGGTGCTGCAGGGGGGTTTACCAGGTAATCCGGGTAAATATTTTCGAAATAACGACCCATCCAACCTGTATTCAGTCCATCGAAACCGGTAGTTGTCAAATCGGTATTCGCATAAATATCAGATCCGGTAAAGTGAGATAAACTTTGATTTTCGTAGCCCACACCATGAACCGCTTTCACTTGCCCGGCACCCCACATGGGTTCCAGGGAATTCATATACGTAGGTATTCCAAACTCATCTGTAAGTTTAAGGATCTTACTTTCCGGAATATAGATATTAGGTCTTGCATTGGCGTATGTATCGTATTGCTCAATAGGGATCACCGTGCTCAATCCGTCATTACCACCTGAAAGGCGTATTAGAATTAGTATACTGTCTGTATCGGCATTGGCAATAGCCGCGGTCAGTGGGGACGGTGCAGATGCCGTCAGCATATTACTGCCAAGCATCATAGAACCAGACCCGGCAATGCCCAATGCCTGTAAAAAGGATCGACGGCTCCAATACTTATGTTCCTCGTCGTGTCCGTTGTTGTTTTTTATATTTATAGGTAAATGATTATTACACATAGTCGTAGGTTTTATTTTAGTTGAAACTCAGGTTGTCTGGATAAATGCATAAGCAATAGGAATACTTGCGAAGGTACTTCCGGGCTAACGGAAAGCATCCATAACCCAAGACCGCCAGGAATATAATCCGAACCATAATAGTTTTCCGGTACATCTTCTATTTTGAAAACAGACATTGCATTTTCAAAATCCTGGGGTGTAAGCAATCCTTTTGGTGTAATTTTATCAACTATGGCGCTCACCACAGTTTCGGGATTACTTGTATTGCTATCAGCAGCACCAACGGCATCCATTGCAAGAGTACGGAACTGCTGTGGGTTATTCTGGTAAAACATTTCCAGATAAACTTCAGCAGAGAGCCATCGCCCTATCATAAAGTTGGTGTTAATCCATGTCCTGTCTCTTTGCCATCCGGCAACGTCAAAAGGATCAAAAAGTTCCTGTCCTAAAAGTCGGCTTGTATCAACCACATTAAGTAAAGTTCCATTGTCATAGGCAAAATTGGTTTCATTGATGAGATTTAGATAAATATCAAACGGACTCTTTATAATGACTCCTATAGCTTCATCATCAAAAAAGTGCTGACTAGAGAATAATTGTGTTAATACCGGCGCTATTTCAAAGTTATTGGCAACAAAAGTGCTGGCCATACCTGAAATAATGGTTTGTGCATTACCGGCATCATCACTGGAATCCGGATGAACAAAAAATTCGTATAATTTTCCACAAATAAAAGCAGCTATTTCGTTGGGTCTCTGCTGGAAAAGAATATTAATGACATCATCATAGCCCCAATTGCCTGTCTGACCTAAAATAGTTTTAGGACCGGCATCAAATCGGGTAGGATCAAATAGAACCTGTTCACAACCTATTTCTCCCCTCTCAACATAACCAGTAAGAGCCTTAGCTGTTTCAATGATATCCTCTTCGGTGTATCCGTTTCCTTCACCCAATGTAAAAAGCTCATACAATTCCCTTGCATAATTTTCATTTGGGTTGTTACCATTATTATAAACGCCATCCAAATAATAAAGCATGGCACTGGTAAGACCCATCTCACTAATAAAGGTTCTGAAATTACCAATGGCGTTTCGTTGAAGACAATTCACATAATAGTAAAGGAATGAATTACAATCATAAACGTCTAATTCTGTAACCAAATGGTTGCTCCAGAAAAAGCTTAGCCGCTCCCTGAGATTGTTATTCAACAAGCCATTGGTATAGCTAATCCTCCATTCCTCTCTTTGGGCACGTCTAACTTGTCCTGCCAGATCATCGTCTGCCGGATAGTTGCTGTTGTTCCAATCTGCCCATGCAGGTGCAGGAGTGGGGGCCATATTGACCGCTTCATTGATTAAGCTATTTACCAAGGTGCCGGCTGTTTGGCCAACCGCCTGGTTGATAGTCTGTACTGAGGCACTAAAACCCAGTCTTCTGTACAAATGCGCCGCCCTATATTTATCCAAGGGTGTTGTGTACGGCGCTAATGTAGAGGTATTACAATTAACGAAGTATTCCATAGTTTTTTAGGCTTTAAGAACGTTCATGTGTTTAGGGGCAAATTCTTAACGCTTAAACTTAATGGATAGTATTACGATCCAAGTATTTTCGTTATTCTGCATGGAAATTACAATCTTCTTGTTGAAATTGGGGTCGAATTGCCAATGTTTTCGACCAACGGCTACTTTTTTTAAGAAATTGAAGAAATTATGGGTGTACATAATGAATTTGGGAAGGAAGGTGAAGAATTAGCTGCAGCTTATTTAGTAAGCCATGGATACCTTATTATTTGTCGTAATTATCGCTATTTAAAGGCTGAAATTGATATTATTGCGCAAAAGGGTAATACCATTGCCATAATTGAAGTGAAGTCGAGAAGCTCTGCATTTTTTGAAAATATTGCGGAAACGGTAAGTAAAAAGAAAATAGGCTTACTGGTAACTGCGGCCGATTATTATATAAACACCAATAAATTTGATAGGGAGGTAAGGTTTGATATCATTACTATCCTAAAAAAAAATGACAGATATATCATAGAACATCTGGAAGACGCTTTCTATCATTTTTAAAAATTTGTTTTATTTATAACAGTATGTTATTTTTGACTCAATACTTTAACTATGAAAACAATCTCGTCTGTTGTAGAACATTATATTAAAAAGAAACCATTTTTACAAAGTGCTCTTGCCCAGGGAATTATTAATCTTACTTCTCTATCGCGACTTATCAAACCAGAAATTCAGGAAGAATTGGGAAAAGATATCCGCAATGGCGCTATAGTTATGGCGCTTAAGCGTTTGTCTGATGATCTTGAATTCAGAGCGACTCACAAAATAATAAAAGTTCTTAAAAATATTGGGGAAATCACAGTGCGCTCATCACTAACAGATTTTACTTTTCTGGTATCCGATACCATTTTAGAAAAACAAACTGCACTCCTGGAGGAGGTGAATAAAAACAAAGATGTCTTTTATACCTCGTCAAGAGGGGTTAATGAGCTTAATATAGTAGTAAGCAATAGTTTGGATAGTATAATAGAAGAGTTTTTCAAGGAAGAAAAGTGTACACAGAAAGCGGAAAACCTGGCTTCCATTACTGTAAAACTCCCCGCAGAGAATGTTTCAGTTCCGGGGATTTACTATTTCATTTTTCAGCGATTGGCGTGGGAGGGGATTGTCCTTTACGAAGTTATTTCTACAACTAATGAATTCACTATCATTGTAAATGATGACCAGGTAGATATTGCATTCAGCACAATAAAGGATTTAAAATCTTTGTAAAAAGCAATAGCCCTAATTAAAGCTGAACTTCCTTGATGGGACCATATACAGCATCACGGAAACTTTTATGCAGGCCTATTTGGTCATAAGGAAATAGTTGAACAAATAGGACAGCCGTAATTTTATTTACGGGGTCCACCCAGAACAATGTGCTGGCAGCACCATCCCAAAAAAATTCGCCCACTACTCCGTTGTTTTCTTCCGTGGATACAGGAGGACGCAATCGTACTGCAAAATCAATACCAAAACCTACCTGACCTTTGCTTGGCAGAAAGGACCGCTTTTCAATACTTTCATCCAAATGATTGGCAGACATTAGTTTTACTGTTTCAGGCGTTAAAATGGTTACAGAATCTAATGTTCCTTCATTAACCATCATTAGCGCAAAACGCATATAATTGTCCAGAGTTGAAGTTAGGCCAGACCCTCCTCTGGTTAGTGGCCAGTGATTAAAATAATCAGATTTCGCCTCCTCATCGGGCAGTTGGTTGAGTTCTCCCTGGTCATTTCGGAAATACATGGCGGAAAAGCGATCACGATCTTCTTCAGGGACATAATAGCGCGTCTCTTCCATGCCAAGCGGATCTAGTACATTTTCCCTGACGTATTCACCATATGGCTGCCCGGAAATCCGTTCTACCATAAAGGCCTGGACATCTACACAGGGCCCGTATTCCCATTGTTCTCCAGGATGAAAATACAGTGGTGTTTCGCCCATTTTTTCAGCCATTTGTACCAGGGTATTATTCCTGTTTAAAGCATCAGCTTCTTTTATCATTTTACCGAGGCCCGGAATATCTGCATTCCTTCCAAATCCGGCAGTATGTCGCGTAAGATCCCGGATGGTCATGGGGCGTTTGGGATCTGCAAGAATAGGATTCCCCGAGGTATCTTCTCCTTCATAAACCTTCATATCGGCAAACTCCGGCGCATATTTGGAAACCGGGTCATCCAGTTCAAAAGCCTTATCTTCAAAAAGGGTCATCAGAGCTGTACCCGTAATGGGTTTAGTCATAGAATAGATCTGTACAATAGTATTTCGGTCCATTGGTTTCTTTGCCTCGCGATCGGCGTAGCCGAAGGCATTGTAATACACTTCCTTGTCTTTTTCATAGATGAGCGCGGAAACCCCGGCGATATTACCGGAATCAACAAAACTTTTTAGGGTAGAGTCTATTCTTTGAACCGCTATATTATCAATTACAACAGGAGCATTTTTAGATACGTCAGGTGATTTATCAGATTCTTTACATGCAATACCTATTAGCAGGAAACCTGCAATAAAAAGCTTTAACTTATTCATTATTGATTCGTTTTAGTTAAAAAAAGTTTTATATCATCGATTAATTCCAGCATCTTTTTTTGATTTATAGAGAATTTCTATTTGGGGGTTAATGCGTTTAATATGTTCAATAAATTCAGTTTTATCCCTGGGTGAAATCAGTATGCTATTGTGCTGGTTGTAAATAATTTCCAGCCGGTCAAAGGATGCAGCCGGAGCACTTATGATGCTATTGGTTTCTGATACTATAGTAATTGTATCTATATCAATTTTTTTGTTGACCACAAAGCCTGATTTGACGACTAAAAAATTTCCGGAGATTGCATAATAGGTGTTCAACAGCAGATAGGAAATAAAGACCAGGACCATAAGGTTAATTAGCAGGGCTGGCCATTTTGGCGGTGAAACCATAGAAATAGTACTTCCAATAATTATGGCCAGAATTATGAGTACAAGACCGTAGCTGATTTTTGATGGATATTTCTTCATTTTAGTTATAATCGCCTTGGTATAGGCAGTGGTTGAGCTAATAAACCCAATAGTTCATACAGATAGATAGCAGCTATGCTTTTTACTTGCTGATATTTGAAAACAAATCTGCAACTATATTATACCAACTTATTTTTCTGCATCTTCGAAGTATAGCAAATCAGGATTTACCATCATCAGCCTTTTTATTCTTTTGTGTGAGTGCAGTCCCAATTGCAGCACCTATCGCTATTCCTAAACTCAACCACAACCCCAAATTATCCGTAGCAACTCCTATTGCAGTTCCAATGGCTACTCCAAATGCTATTCCTAAAGCTAAGCTATTTTCTTTTTTCATTTGCTATTTAATTTGTAAAACAGCTAATATAAGGCTTTATACGTTTCACAATATTACAATTTCGAAGGAAGCAAAAGTCTTTAAATATGCTGGTTTCATACCAGCTTTACAAATACATTTCGGAATGCCAGCGCTTTAATAGATAATGTTTACCAATGACTATGTTTTTTTCAATCCAAAAGCAACAACTAGTTTTTACTTATTTGTATATTTAGTTGGGAACTGAGAGTCAAATTTTTATCTTTAAGCGTCAAAGATTATCCACTGAAATTTATGCTTCATCTTAAAGTCATTTTTATAATTCTTTTTTTGATTCCCTTGTGTTTGGCTTCTCAAAAGCAAGAAACTCCTGCAGATAAAAGCACCCCCTATGAGCTCATGTCTAGTTATTATGCCAACGATTTCAGACCGTTTAAAAAACATAGTTTTTATACCGGACTGGCATTGTCTCTGAGCGACAGAAGTCTAAATAATGTAGATCAACTTGTTCAAAATGTTATTGACGGGAATGATTTAAGTTACCAAATAATTTTTAAAGGTGGGTTTTATACCGGAGACTACGCAATGGTAGGACTTGATTTTGAATATAAAGAAGAAAAGTTTGAAGGAACTGTTTTTAGACAACCAGATACCCTACTGTCTAATTCTATTTCAAGATTGTATAGCATAACTCCAAATGTTCGATCAACCGTTCCTCTCACGGCAAATGAACGACTTAGTTTTTTTACCATTTTGGGCGTTTCAGTTGGCCTGGGAAATAGTTTGACCAGAAATACCAAAAATCTGGATGAAATAGAAAAGGTATATACGGATGATTTTAAACTGCGTGTGGGAATTAGTCCGGGGGTAACTTTCTTTGCAATAGAAAATTTTGCCCTGGAAGTTCAATTAGATGTACTGGGTTATGAATTAGAAGTAAGAAAAAGTGAAATAAATGGGGTGGAGCAATCCAAGGATGTGAGAAATAATGTGGATTTTAATATAGATATTTTATCCCTAAAGCTTGGATTGGCCTATTATTTTAAGCCCATTAAAAAAAAGTAAGAAGACTAAAAGATGAGAAAGTATAAGTGGATAGTTGCAGGAAGTCTATTGCTGGCGTTTTCTTGTGTTAGTGAAGACTATTTTGGCTTGTCCAGCATCGGGAATATAAAGAATATAGAAGTAAGTAACCAGGCACAAAATGCTGTGATTAATAACGACAGTCTTACTGTAAAAGTTGAAATACCCTCTGGCGTTGATCTTTCGAACATCGCCATAGAAGTACTGGAAATTTCCTCTTTTGCTACCTCAGATAAAGGAGTTGGTGACTTTCTCGATTTAAACAATCCTCAAACTATTGAATTAGTTGCAGAAGATGGTAGTAAATACGTTTGGAAAATAGAAGCCTTTATAGCCTCAGAAAACCCGCAACTAGACAATTATGAGCTTAATTTATGGTATCAGACCAGCACAAATTATTTTGAGCCCGGAGCGGATGCATCTTCCACCATATGGGGAACGGGAAATCCAGGAACTCAAATACTAAATAAACTGGCAACTACCCCTATCGATTTGGGTGATGATAATCTGGCAGCCAAAATGGAAACCTTAGATAACGGTCCTATTGCAGGGGTATTTGGTGCCCCAATATCTTCAGGGTCTATTTTTACCGGTGTTTTTAATTCAGATAAAATTGATCCCTCTAATCCAGAGGCTGCAATAGAATTCGGCACCCCCTTTGCAGGCCGCCCACAGGTATTAAAAGTTAAATATTCTTACACACCAGGAACAGAAAACAAAGATAAGGATGGAAATATCCTTGAATTCCCTGATGCTTGCGACATATATGCCTTATTGGAAATAAGAAGTGGAGGCACCGTTGAAAGGCTTGCCACGGCATGGTTTAGAAGCAGTACAGCTCAAAACGAGCTTTCCACCCTTGAAATACCTTTTACTTATGGCCCACTGGACGCCAGTTTTCCGGATTACACCTTCCCAACAGATCATGGTTTTGTGAGCAGAGATTCCGCAAACTTTGTTTTACCTACGCATATTACCTTTGTGGGAGCCTCAAGCTTTGGTGGTGCTAATTTTGCGGGAGCTATTGGGAGTGTTTTAGTTGTTGATGATGTGGAAATGGTATATGAATAAATACTGTTAATATTCCCAAAATCGAATAAGTCGATCCTGTAGTTGGAATTTTGCCTTTTAAGATTATCTTACATTTCCCAACCTGGTCTATAGGTCCTTCCCACAAATTGGTTTGCCTCTTCAAGGTTAGTAATTTTCATATTTTCTCCATCCCATAATAGCTTCTTACGCGCAAAAAATTCCATTTTTCCTTCACTATTCTCTTTTCTCAACATATAGCTGCGAATAGCTAGATTACCCATTAAGACAGTCTCGGTCATCGGGCCTGCATAATCAAAGGACGAGGTTAAGGCCAAATGCTCAGGACTATTAAAACCTGCTTTACAAGCATCTGTCCATTTGCGCTGATGGCCGTATTCCGGTTCCTCACTCTCTTCTGTTTCTGGACCAAAGTCTGTGGTTCCATCATTTAGATACAGTTTAGGAGTTAATGGAGAACTATCATTTATATTAGTCGAGATTATCCCGTTTTCTCCTATTATAAGTACACCATTATAACTTCCCGGCCCTCCAATATCACTATCTGCAGGAATTATTTCCGGATGAGATGGTCTTATCCCGCCATCGCTCCAGGTCATTTCAATTGCCGATTTACTTTTTTCTGTCGCATCAAAGTGCAGGGTAATGAATGAGGATGGAGGACAACCTTCCGGGTGATAATCAGCGTTCCACATTTGAGTATAAACAGTTCCGGCACTACATTCTGCATCGGTAGGATATTTAAGTCCGAGGGTCCTGAAAGGGATGTCTATTAGATGGCAACCCACATCACCTAGCGCTCCGGTCCCATAGTCCCACCAACCCCTCCAATTAAAGGGATGCAAATTCGGAGTGTAGGGTCTGTATTCAGCTGGTCCCAGCCAAAGGTCCCAATTTAAATCTTTGGGCTTTAAATTTTCATCTGGTTCCGGCATAGCATATCCTTGTGGCCAGACGGGACGATTTGTCCAAACCTGCACCTTAGATATTTGCCCCAGCACCCCCGAATCTACCCATTTTTGAACCATTCCTAACAGCGGGTTGGATCCTCCCTGGTTGCCCATTTGACTTACAATTTTATTTTTTCTTGCCATTTCGGTGAGCATTCGTGCTTCACGGATATTATGGGTCAATGGTTTCTGGACATACACATGTTTGCCCCTTTCCATGGCAAATGCGGCGGCTGGGCCATGAAGATGATCTGGTGTGGAGATGGTTACAGCATCAATATCTTTTTCCTTATCCAGCATCACCCTGAAATCCTCATATAATTTTGCTTTTGAAAATTTTTCAACAGAAGCTGAAGCAGATCCTGAGAAATCTACATCGCAAAGTGCAACCACTCTTTCCCGACCATTAACAGATGCGTTCAGAATATCACTTGTGCCCTTTCCACCAGCGCCGATTGCGGCCAGATTTAACTGATCACTAGGCGCGGTATATCCAATACCACCGAGTACATGTCGGGGTACAATAAAAATTGAGGAAGCTATGGCTCCTTTTTTTATAAATGATCTTCTGGATGTTGAATAAGCTTTTTTTGGTTTACTCATGATGCTTCATTAAAAGTTATACGGTCAAAATTTTATTATAACAAAGTTTTTTTCCTTACGCTTAGAGTTTGATTATTTGAACCGTCCTGATAAGCATAAATAGATTGATATTTACTTACTTAGTAGATGATTCAGATAAAGATAATGAATACCGCCGATCTAACGTAAGTTGTTTAATATATTCAAAAAAATAAAAAGGGGTAAGCCATTTTAGGGAAGCATCTCCGGGGGATTTACCCTAAAGTTACGTGCCGAATAATAGAATTACATTAAATAGCTATCTTCTGTTTTTTTGACAATGGTTGAAGTACTTCCAACGCTTTATTCACAGATTTAATATGATCAAATATTAATAATAGCCTAAGCCCGTTCCGGGTTTGTTTTTCTTTAAGCTTGCAGGTTTCATTATGCTGTTGTGCATAGGAAAGGACATTTGAAAATTCCGGACTTTGGAAAAAGGCAGACTGCTGATCTGAAATAAAGTAGCCCAATAGTTTCCCTTTTTTCATAACTACTTTTTCTAATCCAATACCCGTGGCAATCCACTTGATTCGTACCGAGTTTAGCAAATCCTCTACCTGTGTTGGATACGCACCAAATCTGTCAATAAGTTGAGACTCGAATTTTTGAAGTTCTTCTTCCGATTTCAGGGTGTTTAATTCGGTATAAAGGTTTAATCTTTCTGTGGTGTTGTTAATATAATCATCAGGGAACAGCAATTCAAAATCTGAATCTAACTGTGTATCCTTGACAAATACTTTTTCCTTTCCTTCAGTTTCCTCATAAAGATCCTTGAATTCGTTCTCTTTTAATTCCTCAATAGCTTCGGACAATATTTTTTGATAGGTTTCAAAGCCAATTTCGTTTATAAATCCGCTTTGTTCACCTCCCAACAGGTCGCCTGCACCTCGAATTTCAAGGTCTTTCATTGCAATGTTAAAACCACTTCCCAATGCTGTATACTCTTCCAATGCCTGAATTCGTTTTCTGGCATCGGGAGTCATTACCTCATATGGGGGTGTAATGAAATAACAAAAAGCTTTCTTATTACTTCGGCCAACACGTCCCCTCATCTGATGCAGATCACTTAATCCAAAGTTATTTGCATTATTTATAAAGATGGTATTTGCGTTTGTAACATCCAAACCACTTTCCACGATGGTAGTAGAGACCAATACATCGAATTCGCCATTCATAAAAGCCAGCATCAAGGTTTCCAATTTCCTGCCTTCCATTTGCCCGTGGCCTATACCTACTTTTGCATCAGGAACCAACCGCTGTATCATTCCGGCAACTTCTTTTATATTTTCTATCCTGTTATGAATAAAAAATATTTGCCCACCTCTTTGAATTTCATAGGATATAGCATCGCGTATTATTTCTTCGTTAAATTGTGTCACATGACTTTCAATGGGATACCTGTTTGGTGGAGGTGTGTTTATCACAGATAAATCCCTGGCCGCCATTAAACTAAATTGCAGCGTTCTTGGAATAGGCGTAGCAGTTAATGTAAGAACATCTACATTTTCTTTTATTGATTTTAATTTATCTTTTACAGCAACACCGAATTTTTGTTCTTCATCAACAATAAGTAATCCCAGGTCTTTAAACTGAACATTTTTGCTAGCCAATAGATGTGTACCAATAATGATATCTATTTTCCCTGATTTTAATTCATCAAGAATAATGCGCTTCTCTTTTGCCGTTCTAAAACGGTTAAGATAATCTACTTTAACCGGCATTTCTTTCAATCGTTTGGAGAAAGTTCTGTGGTGTTGAAAGGCAAGGATAGTGGTTGGCACCAGCACCGCCACTTGTTTTCCATTTTCTGCCGCCTTGAATGCCGCCCTTATTGCGACTTCGGTTTTTCCAAATCCAACATCACCACAAACCAGCCTATCCATAGGCCTTTCACTTTCCATGTCTTTTTTGATATCTTCTGTAGCAGTTCCTTGATCGGGAGTGTCCTCATAAATAAATGAGGCTTCCAGTTCTAGCTGCAAATAGCTGTCCGGGGCGTATTGAAAACCTTTGTCCAGCCTTCTTTTCGCATAGACTTTTATAAGATCGAAGGCTATTTTTTTTACCCTGGACTTCGTCTTTTGTTTAAGTTTTTTCCAGGCTGCAGATCCCAATTTGTAAATTTTAGGGACAGCTCCATCCTTTCCATTGTATTTGGAGATCTTGTGTAAGGAATGTATACTTACATAAAGTATGTCGCGCTCGCCGTACATTAATTTAATGGCCTCCTGTTTTTTGCCTTCCACATCAATTTTTTGAAGCCCTCCAAATTTGCCTATCCCATGGTCTATATGGGTAACATAGTCCCCAATTTCCAATTTGTTGAGGTCTTTTAAAGTAATGGCCTGTTTTTTGGCATAGCCATTTCGCAAATGAAATTTGTGGTAGCGTTCAAAGATCTGATGGTCTGTGTAACAAGCAACCTTAAGATCATGGTCTATAAAGCCTTGATATAATGGAAAGACTTTAGTTTTATAATGCACATTTTCATCTACTTCATCAAAGATGTCATGGAACCTTTTGGTTTGTACTTCCGAGGAACAGAAAATATAATTTTCATAACCCTTGCGGTTATTCTCATTAAGATTGGTGATAAGTAAATCAAATTTCTTGTTGAAAGCAGGCTGAGGTGTCGTATTAAAATCTATACTCTCAGAATTTGGCATATTGTCAAAACCACCTAAAGTAGCGAAGGCAAAACCTGCTAATTGCTTTTTAAGCAAGGCAGAATTGGTAAATAATTCTTCAGGTTTCGATTGTTTTAGCTCAGAATTAAGTTCTGCAAATGCCTTTTGTGCTTTTTCAAAAAATAAATCAACCCTGTTATAAATTAATTCCGGGTTTTTTAGGAATATGACGGTATCAGCACCAATGTATTTCAAGAAACTTTCACGGCTTTCATTGAGGTGTTTATGTTCTACGTTGGGAATTATTCTAATCCTGTTAACCTTGCTGATAGATAATTGGGTTTCTACGTCAAAAGTCCGGATACTCTCTACTTCATCTCCAAAAAATTCTATTCTGTAAGGTTCATCATGTGCGAATGAAAAGACATCCAGGATACCACCGCGTACGGAGAATTCACCCGGCTCAGTCACAAAATCGACCCGTTTGAAATGATACTCAAAAAGCACTTCATTTAGAAAGTCCAATGAAAGCTCATCAGACTTATTTATTTTCAGGGTGTTTTTGCTCAGTTCTTTTCTGGTAACTACTTTTTCAAAAAGGGCGTCAGGGTAGGTAATGATAACCGCAGGTTTTTTTCGGGAATTTATGCGGTTCAAAACTTCTGCCCTAAGTAATACATTAGCATTATCGGTTTCTTCTATTTGGTATGGTCTCCTGTAACTTCCCGGATAGAACAGCACGTCACTTTCACCTATGAGCTGCTCCAGATCGTTAAGTACATATGCGGCTTCTTCTTTATCATTTAAAACAAGGAGAAAAGGCCGATCTATTTTATTGAAGATTGCAGAGATTACAAAAGAAAAAGAGGATCCGCTAAGGCCATTTAAGGTAATATTGGATTGGTTTTGGACGATAACATCCTGCAGTTTCCTGAGTTGAGGAGACTGTGCATACAGTTGCTGCAATGAAGATTTGGTCAACCGTTTAATTTTGTGCAAATATAATTGCTGAATGTATGGCAGACCAAGGTTTGACTCAAATTTTTATAATAATGTCATCCGCAATGGCAAAAACCTCATCTTTCTTCGCTTTCTTCATGGTGTAAGTTCCTGTAAATTTGCCAAACGCAGGAAGTATTAATTGATCTTGTGTCTTGAAAAAACAAGGAAGACGAAGTGATTGTTTTCCTCTTCCTCTAAGCTTAATAGCCGGATGAATATGACCTGAAAAATTAAAATACCCTTGTCGCTCCTCCGGATGATGAGTGAGCAGAAATTTTTCTGAGATTAACTCTGATACTACCTGAATTCCAATTCGCTCATATCTCAGAGGTGAAATTATATCGTGATTTCCCCTGACCAAAATAAATTTTAAGTCAGAATGTTTAACCCATTTTTCAAAGAGTACCCATTCCCGATTTAATGAAGAATGGAACAAATCGCCTAAAAAGCAAACCACTTTGGGATCAAAAAAAGCGATGGTTGAATCCAACAAATCAAAATTTTTATAAATGGCCCTCTGAGGTACTGCTGCGCCAAATTTTCTAAAATGGGAGATTTTACCCAAATGCACATCGCTGATCAGAAGGGTGGCCTGCTCCTGCCAAAAAAGAGTCCCGCTGGGATGCAGGATGAAATTCTGATCTTGAATTTGAATGGTTTGGGTCATTTTTTCAAAGATAGATAATGTAATGTTTATGCAATAAATGAAATCTTATTCGAATTGCCATCTCATTGATTTTTCATTTGCTTTTAGTTAAAATGGCGGTCATCCTTTTAATACGGTCTGCCAGCTTTTCGCTGGATAGTTTTTCCCTTAATCTGTCTGTGATTAATGGGAAAGAGAAGGGTGTAGGGCTTGTACAAGGTCTCCATACGATCTCCTGCCCGGCTATACGTTCCAAAGCAATTCGCAAACGGCCTTCTTCCAACTGATGTTCAAAAGTCTCTCTGAACGCCTGCTGAAACAATAGGTTATCCGATTCATAATCCCTGAAAACATCAAATAATAGTTGTGAATTACTCTGTAAATGCTTCATTTTGATACCTTTTTCGGGGTATCCTGTAAAAACCATTCCGCTAATCACAGCAATATCGCGGAACTTACGCCGCGCCATCTCGGTTGAATTCAAGCTTTTTTGAAGATCATCAATCAAGTATGAGGTCGTAAATAGATCGTTATCAAGAACCTGTTGCATATCCAGTTCTTTATCCGACAAGAGTTCAAAACCATAGTCATTAAAGGCAAGGGAAAAAGTAATTGGAGATAGCAGGCTAATTCTGTAACTCAGTAAACTGCCCATCGCCTCATGAACAAATCTACCTTCAAAAGGATAAAAAATATGATGGTAACCTTCCTGAGTTTGAAAGGTTTCTATTAAAAATTCATCGGGTTTAGGTACTATACTTTCCATCTGTTGTCTGGAAAATATTGTTTTAAGCGCCCTAATTTCAGGAGACTGTTCTTTTTCATTCAATTGTACTGAGTAAAGCTCTTCTCTGAGTAATTTTGACATCTGTGCAGATAGTGTTAATCTGCCGCCCATCCATGCTGGTACCTTTGAGGATTTTTTGGATGAATTTCGTACGTGAGCCTGCATTTCTTTTATGCGGATAAATTCCAGATTTCTCCCCGCAAAGGTAAATACATCACCCTGCTTTAATTTTGAAATGAAATATTCTTCAATGGTTCCTATATAGCCTCCTTTTTGATAACGAACAGTAATATTTGCGTCGCCAACAATAGTGCCTATCTGAAACCGATGCCTCATGGCAACACCGCGATTGGTAACTTTGAATTTTCCATTTTCATCTACCTCTACCTTTTTGTATTCATCATAGGATTGTAAACTCTGACTTCCCAAAACAATGAAGTTTAACAGCCAGTGCCATTCATCGACAGTAATACTTTGATAGCAAAAGGTTTGCTTAATTTCCGGAAAGATCTTGTCCGGGATAAATCCATTTGATACAGCAAGAGTGATTAAGTACTGTATTAAAACATCAAAGCTATTGAGGTAGGGTATCCTATCTTCAACTGCTTTTTTTTCTACAGCCTGCTTCAGGGCAGAGGCCTCTACGAGTTCGATGGCATGGGTTGGAAGGAAATAAATAACACTTTCTTCGCCGGGTCTATGACCGCTTCGCCCCGCTCTTTGTAAAAACCGGGCAACACCTTTTGGTCCGCCAATTTGCACTACTGTTTCCACCGGTGCGAAATCTACACCGAGATCCAGGCTGGATGTACAAACCACAGCTTTGAGGCTTTCATTTCTTATGGCTTGTTCTACCCATTGCCTGGTTTCCTTATTTATACTTCCGTGATGCATGGCAATTTCACCGGCTAATTCCGGATGTTTTTCCAGGATTTTTTGAAACCAGATTTCACATTGACTTCTGGTATTTGTAAATAGCAGTGTAGTTCTGCTTTTATTTATTATAGGAATAACTTCATCAAGCAAGCGCAGACCCAAATGGCCCCGCCAGGGAAAAGTTTCCATCTCTTTGGGAATAATACTCTTTACGGTGATCTTTTTTTTGAGATTGGCCCTAATCAGTACAGAATTTTGATGAGCAGAAGATTCCGGACCCAACAATACTTCTCGGGCCTGCTCAAGATTACCGATCGTGGCAGAAATACCCCAAATACGTATATCTTTTGCAACTCCCTTAAGCCGTGATAGGCCAAGTTCTGTTTGTACCCCTCGTTTGGTGCCCAGTAATTCGTGCCATTCATCTACCACTATAGCAGAACAGTTCTTAAAAATTACATCATATCCTTTTGTGGCTAAAAGCAATTGCAGACTTTCGGGAGTAGTAATAAGAAGGTCGGGCATCACTCTTCGTTGCCTGGCCCTTTCAGAAGTTGAGGTATCCCCGGAGCGTATACCTACGGTAAGTTGAGTATCTAAATCTCGGATCACTCTTTCTGCGGATTGCTTTATTTCCTGTGACAAAGCCCTTAAGGGAGTAATCCAAATGGCCTTAAGTCCTTTTTTATGTTTTGTCTTATAATCAGGGTTTTTTTTGATATAGTTTAAGATGATAGGAAACCACAATGCATAGGTCTTTCCACTCCCTGTAGGGGCATTTAGCAGACCGTGTTTTCCATTTAAAAAGGCCGACCAGGTTTTTAATTGAAATGGGTGAGGTTTCCAATCTTGTTGTCTAAACCAATCTTCTGCCAGATTATAAAGTTGTTGTTTTGTCATTCTTTCTCTACTGGCTTTTGGTTCTTTTGGGCAATTGTTAAAAAATATTAAACACTTGTCTTTTCGATGTCCTGAAATTTAAAGGGGGTTATTCCTTTCGCGGTTGAGATTTGGCTCTCGACACAAAATGAGACCATGGAGAGCTCTGTGAAATTACAAATTTATCTTTGAAACCAATCAGGAATATAGAATCCCAATTTGAAAGAATTTGTTAAATATTTTGAAGTTTTATTAAAAGTATGATCTTTAAAAAAAGTATCTTTACGGCTTAAATTAGTACTGTTTTATGCCTATAGTAGATTTATACTTTCATAGTGAACACCGGCGAAATTTAGCTCATTTCGCTTCATTAGCATCTCTTGCAGTCGTTGATGGTGAGGTTAATCACAAAGAGAAAGGTTTATTAGACCGATTTGCCCGAAAACTTGATATTACCAATGAGGAATACAAGGAGGTAATGAAAAAATCCAACAAATATCCCATAACTCCTTCGAATAGTTTAGAAGAACGCCTTGAGCGATTATACGATCTATTTAAATTAATATATGTAGATCATCATGTAGACGATGAGGAGATGGTATTACTGAAGAAATACGCCATTGGATTGGGTTTTCCAATAAAAAAAGCGAACCACATTATAGAAAAGACTGTGGCCATATTTAGTGGAAGATTTAATTTTGAAGATTATCTGTATATCCTAAAGCATTAGCAGGGGGAACTAAAAATAAAACTTCCGAATTATTCGTTTTCTCGAATTTTTTGTCTGGCCATAAATTCCTCCGCTTTTTCCACCATTTTAGGGCTTCCGCAGAAGAAAGGAACGCGTTCGTGTAATTCCGTCGGTTGTATTTCCATTATTCTTCTAAAACCATCACTGGCTTTTCCATTTGCCTGTTCAGCTATATAAGCCATGGGATTGCATTCGTATAACAAGCGTAATTTACCGTTTGAAGCAACACTGCTTTTGGGATATAAGTAAATGCCGCCTTTTATCATATTTCTGTGAAAATCTGAAACCAGAGAACCAATATATCTTGAGGTGTAAGGCCTGTCTTCTTCTTCTAATTGGCAGTACTTGATATAATCCTTTACTCCCTGAGGAAAATGAATATAGTTACCTTCATTCACTGAATATATCTTACCTGTTTCCGGATATTTCATATCCGGATGGGACAGATAGAATGTTCCTATTGCCGGATTTAGTGTAAATCCATTAACTCCGTATCCTGTAGTGTACACAAGCATAGTTGAGGTCCCATAGATTATATAACCGGCAGCTACCTGGTTAATGCCTGGCTGAAGAAAATCTTCAAGGGTAACCGGGGTACCAACAGGGGTAATTCTTCTATAAATGGAAAAAATGGTTCCGACAGATACATTTACGTCAATATTAGATGAACCATCCAAAGGATCAATAAGGACCACATACTTGTTCTGATGCAGTTCGTCATTACTATTAACGCTGATAAAATCATCCTCTTCCTCTGATGCTATTCCGCAAACTATTTCCCTGTTCTTTAAGGTCTGAATAAATTTTTCATTGGCAAGAACATCTAGTTTTTGTTGATCTTCACCCTGGATATTTGTATCTCCTGCCGCTCCAAGGATATCTATAAGTCCGGCCTTATTAACCTCGTGATTTACTACCTTACAGGCAAGTCTTATAGCGTTTATTAATTTAGATAATTCCCCTGAAGAATATTGGAAAGAGGCCTGATTTTCGATAATAAATTCCCCAAGAGTTTTATTTTTTTTATCCATTAAGGAAGGTTGTTTTATTTGAATACAAATATCGGTTATTTTGTTAAACTATAAGGTTTTCGGGGCCTGTATGTTTTTTATATTTATAACTTTGTGTTTTATTTGTAACAATTATGGAATATCAAATCAGGGAAGCCGTGGCAGAAGATATGCCCGCGGTTTTAGAACTAATAAAGGAATTAGCTAGATTCGAGAAAGAAGAGAATGCCGTTGAGATGACCACAGAGGCTCTGGTAAATGACGGATTTGGCAATGAGAAATTATTTCATTGTTTCGTAGGGGTTATGAACAACAGCGTTAAAGGGATGGCATTGATATATCCCAGGTATTCAACCTGGAAAGGGGCTGTAGTACATTTGGAAGATTTAATTGTTTCGGAAGCCTTCCGGGGTAGTGGCCTGGGTACGGCCCTACTTAATGAGGTTGTAAAATTTGGAGCGAAATTAGGCGTTAAACGTATATCATGGGATGTGCTCGACTGGAATGAGCCGGCCATTGATTTTTATGAAAAGAAAGGTGCCAAAGTATTGCGCGATTGGGATGTGGTGCATTTAGATGAAAGAGGTATTCAAGAATATTTAAGAAAGTTATGAGAGTATTTAAGTTTGGAGGAGCATCGGTTAAAGATGCGAATGGAATCAGAAATTTAGTAAAAGTCCTTGAGGAGACCGGACATCAAAACACATTTTTAGTGGTTTCGGCAATGGGAAAAATGACCAACGCAATGGAGGCTGTTGTTAATGCATATTTTGATAAGCATGTGGGGTTAAAAAAGGCTTTTGAAGAAGTGGTTTTGTATCACCAAACTATTCTGGAGGCCTTATTTGAAGACAAAAAACACCCTGTTTATTCAAAAGTTAACCTTCTTTTTGAGGAAGTTCAAGGCTTTTTGGCATGGAACAAATCACCAAATTACAGTTTTGTTTATGATCAGGTAGTAGGATATGGAGAATTACTTTCAACTACCATTGTGAGTATGTATCTAAATGAAGTAGGGATTAAAAATTACTGGATTGACATTCGAGATTTTATAAAGACAGATGATAACTATAGAGATGGCAAGGTAAATTGGGAAAAAACACAACAGCACATTTCGGAGGGTGTAGAAGCAAATAAATTATATATTACCCAGGGGTTTTTAGCAAGTGACGATAATAATTTTACCACAACACTTGGCAGAGAAGGTTCAGATTATACTGCAGCTATTCTGGCCTATTGTCTCAATGCCAATTCGGTTACCATATGGAAAGATGTTCCGGGAGTACTAAATGCAGATCCAAGGTATTTTGAGGAGACAAGTCTTTTAAACAAAATATCCTATCGCGAGGCTATAGAACTGGCTTTTTACGGAGCGTCTGTAATTCACCCCAAGACTTTACAGCCCTTGCAGAGAAAGGAAATACCTCTTCATGTTAAATCATTTATTAATCCGAAGGATGCGGGCACTACGGTAGGTAAAGGTATTGGGATTGAACCGGAGATACCTTGTTTTATTGTTAAGAAGAACCAGGTGTTGATGAAACTCTCCTCCCTGGATTTTTCATTTATTGTTGAAGACAGTATAGGTGACCTCTTTAAATTGTTGCACGATTATAAAATGAAGGTGGACCTGATACAAAATTCCGCAATTAGTTTTTCCGTTTGTGTAGATAACAAGTTTAACCGACTTAGTGATTTATTGGATCAGCTGTCTGGTAAGTTTAAGGTAGTCTGTCATGAGGATGTTTCTTTGTATACTATCCGACACTTTAATACAGATGCCATAAAGTCTTTACAGAATGGGAGAGATGTTCTTTTAGAACAGCGCGGAAAGGAAACCTTACAATTAGTGGTAAAGCAATAAATTAAAAGCAGTAGTTTACTATGTTAAAATAAGGGGCTCTCCTCTTGATTTCCCTATATTTACTTATATATAGTTATATAGTCTATGGGTTTAGTCACCGTTAAAGAAGTAGCCAAGGCAATAAATCTCGAACGATATGGTTTTGTCGGAACATTTATAGGATGGATCCTGGTAAGGTTAACCAAATTGTCTGACATCAATAAATTTTATGACCAGCATAAGGAATTGGAAGGCCCTGAATTCCTCGACGCCATCCTGGAACATTATGAAATAGACTTTGAAATTCCGGAAGGTGATTTTAAGAGACTTCCTAAGGATGGAGCCTACATTACTATAAGCAATCATCCGCTGGGTGGTATTGATGGGGTTTTACTTCTAAAGTTGATGTTGCAACACAGACCGGATTTCAAGATTATTGCTAATTTTCTACTTCACCGGATCGAACCAATGGCGCCCTATATCATGCCTGTGAATCCTTTTGAAAACCACAAAGATGCCAAAAGTAGTATTGCAGGTTTTAAAAACGCTTTAAGCCATTTAAGGGATGGACATCCCCTGGGTATTTTCCCGGCAGGAGAAGTATCTACCTATAAAGATGGAAAACTAATAGTTGACAAACCATGGGAAGAATCAGCTTTAAAACTGATTCGAAAGGCCGAGGTGCCGATAGTACCCATTTATTTTCATGCAAAGAATAGTAAATTATTCTATCATTTATCAAAGTTCAACGATATCTTCAGGACGGCTAAATTGCCTTCAGAAGTTACCACACAAAGGAACAGGGCTATCAAAGTAAGAATAGGCCAACCTATTACGGTCCAAACCCAAAAGGAACATGAAAGCTTAGAGGAGTTTTCAGAACTGTTGCGTAAAAAAACATATATGCTTGCAAATGCATATGAAAAAGAACGCTTAATAGACCAGATACCCACCACTTTAAAAATACCAAAACCTCCAAGAAAGATAGCCGGCGAAATGAGGACGGAGGTAATACAAGGCGAATTAGAAAAATTAAGAGAGAAGGATTGTCGCTTGTTGCAAAGTAAGAATTATGAGGTGTTTTTAGCTCAGGAAAAGGATATGCCTTTTATTTTAAAAGAAATTGGAAGACAAAGAGAACTTACATTCAGGGCAATAGGCGAGGGGACAAACAATGCTATTGATCTGGATAAATTTGATTCGTATTACCACCATTTGTTTCTGTGGGATAATGCCGAAAAGAAAATAGTTGGTGCCTATAGGATGGGGATGGGTTCCGAAATTTTTCAGAACTATGGGATTGATGGTTTCTATTTGCAGGACCTGTTTGGATTTGAACCTGAATTATACGGAATGATGCGACAGTCCATTGAAATGGGCCGTGCCTATATTGTTAAGGAATATCAGCAAAAACCAATGCCTTTGTTTCTGCTTTGGAAGGGCATAGTTCATACTACATTAAGGCATCCGGAACATAAATATTTAATTGGTGGAGTTAGCATAAGCAACCAATTTTCAAATTTTTCCAAGTCCCTGATGATAGAATTTATGAAATCAAATTATTGGGATCCATATGTAGCACAATATATCAGGCCGAAGAAGGAGTTTAAAGTGAAATTAAATGATGCGGATAAGGATTTTATATTTGATGAAACGGAGGCAGATCTTAATAAATTTGACAGGTTAATTGACGAAGTAGAACCTGGAAGCCTTAGATTACCCGTGTTAATAAAAAAGTACATTAAACAGAATGCCAGAGTGGTTGCATTTAATGTTGATCCGTTATTTAATAATTCAGTGGACGGCCTTATGTATATAAAAATTGCAGACTTGCCTGAGAGTACGGTAAGGCCTGTGATGGAAGAGTTCCAGGCAGAGTTGGAAAGAAAACTTACCGAAAATAGCGGGACTGCCTAGTTCAATTCCTTTTCTGCAAATTTTTTACAAAAATCTCTTATCTCATTGCGTGCTTTTATAAATGCAGCGTGTTTCTCCTCTTTTGTGCCAATTACTTTAGAAGGGTCAAAAAAGTTATGGTGGATCCTTTTTGCATCCTTTGAGGGAATATAGGGGCAGTTTTCCCTGGCATGGTCACAGACAGTAATTATAAAATCCCAGGGGATTCCATCGTATTCATCTACATTATTTGAGGTATGCGTTGAAATGTCTATTCCATCCTCTTTCATTATTGCTACTGCGCCGGGATTTAGTCCATGCGTTTCAATTCCCGCACTGTATATTTTGGCCTTTCCATTTAGCAGCGCATTGAGATAGCCATGTGCCATTTGACTTCGGCAGGAGTTGCCTGTGCACAGTACCAAGATGTTCTTCATGCTAATTACTTTTTAAGTTTTCAATTTAAAATCTATTAATTTATCCCAACAATTTTACTTCGTCTTTCAAATAGTAAATTGTCTTTCCAATTCCCGTCCAACTGGCCTATCCTTTCGCGTTTTCCCAAAAAGCGGAAACCAACTTTCTCATGAAGTTTTATACTACCTGTATTTTCAGGAAAAATACCCGATTGTAAAGTCCAGATACCTGCAATTTCACTAGATATGATAAGTTCTTCCATAAGGAGTATGCCCACACCTTTTCCCCTGGCTTTTTCTGCTACATAAACACTTACTTCAGCAACTCCTCCGTAAACACACCTTCCGGAGACGGGAGATAGTGCCGCCCAGCCTGCGACCTTATCATCTATTAAAGCTATCAATCTGCAACTTGAACTATGATTTCTATTCCATTGCTCATAGGAGGGGATCTCCTTTTCAAATGTTGCAAAGCCCGTATTAATACCTTGCTTATATATTTGAGCAACTGCAGGCCAATGCGCCTTAGACATTTCTAAAATTAAAAGGCCGGGCTTGTTTAAATGGTTTATGGACATCTTGGTGATATTACCAATTTACTAGCAGCAAGCTCCTCCGGGAGAACAACTGGCTTCTTTTTCTGCATTAACTTCAATGGGAACCCCGCATTCCTCTTTAGCCTTACAGTCCGTTTTTTCCACGGCCAGTTTAATAAGTAAACGGTCTTCATAAATATCGTACCCATCGATAAATAACTGAGCGGTATGGAAGTTAGCGTTGCTATATTCAATCTTAAGCTCGGCTTCTAATTCCATAGGTTTAATTCCGTTTACCCTGTTAAGAATTTGAAGCGCTTTAGAAACAGACATAAACCTTGTTTTGTCTAATTCGTCCGGACTTTCCCAGAGTTGCACTATGGTTTCTTTCCAAAAATCAATTCCTGCACCACAATCCACAGAATCTACAGTAATATTTTTCACCTCAGTAAGGTGATAATTGGCACCTACTAATGCTCCTTTGTTGTAGTCAAACACTAATTCTTTATTTCCGTTATCGCTTAAGAGCGATAAAAATTCTTTTGTTTTCATTAATTTGTTTTTAGCAACAGTTTAAATTTGTTTTATAGAAGAAATCATTTATTAACGCGAGTATTTCCTGCCATTTCTTCTGGTTAATACAGTAACAGACCCTTTTGCCGCTTATTTCACCCTCAATTAAATCAATGCTTTTGAGCTCCTTTAAATGCTGGGAAATGGTTGGTTGTGCGAGCCCTATTTCTTCAACTATATCATTACAAATACAGGCTTTCTGATTACTAATATATTGTAAGATGGCAATCCGTGCGGGGTTGGCCAATACCTTTAAGATAATCGCCAGTTCATTTTGTTCGGCAGTAAATATTTGCGTTTTGGTTGTTCCCATTACATATTTATATATTGCAATATTACGATAATAGATTTAATAAAAAAAGTCAGATCGTAAAAACCCGACTTTTTTTATTTTAGAACCAGGGTTTTTTGCCTACCTGATAGGTGTTATAAAAATCCTCATCAGACTTGGTAAGGTAAATAATACCTTCAATAAACCCAATCATACCTGTTATCCAAACCATAAAAACCCCTACGCCAACGCAGCTAAGAACAAAGCCAATAATAGTTACCCCTAACAGGATAAAACCTTCTTTCTGGTAACCCAAAATAAATTTATGAATTCCTAAGGAGCCTAATATTATAGCTAATATCCCGGCCAATATTTTTTTATTGTCACTTTCAGTGACTCCTTTCATGCCTTCAGAAAATTCATTTGCTGTTTTCTTAGCGCCCTCAGCAAAATCACCGGCAGCTTCTTTAGTCTCTTCAGCGAATTCTTTGGCAGAATCTTTGGCATCTTCAGCAAATTCCTTAGCTTTATCTTTAGCTTTTTTAGCAGATTCTTTGACTTTTTCTTTGGCTTCCTTTGCCGATTCTTTGGCTTCTTCAGTAAATTCTTTGGCTTTCCCTTTCGCCTTATCAAATTTCCCTTCTGCTTTGTCTTCGGGATCCTTATTTTCTTCAGACATGATTATTTTGTGTTGGTTAATACTCTCTTAAATGTAATAATTATTTTCCAATCAAAGAAATGCTTTATCCACTGGTTCCCAAAGCTCTAACTTATTACCTTCCGGATCCATAATCCATCCAAATTTGCCATAATCGTATTCCTCCATTTCCCCCACAACGGTAACACCTTCCTCTCTTAATACGGCCAATAATTCTACTAAATTTTCAACCCGAAAATTCATCATAAATTCCTTTTTACTGGGTTTGAAATAGGTGGTAGCTTCCTTGAAGGGGCTCCATTGCGTAGAACAATCATTACCCTCTTTATCTTTCCACCAGAAGGTGAAGCCATATTGGTCTGTATTCAACCCCAGATGATTTTTATACCAGTCTTTTATCTTATCCGGATCTTTTGTTTTAAAAAAAACTCCTCCTAATCCTGTAACTCTCTTTTTCATAATATAACGCTTATTTTTTCCAGGCCTTTTCGTATATACTTATCCACTGTTCAGTTGTCATTTTTGCTACTAATTCGCCTATTAACGAATAGGGAATATGCGCTATGTTTTTAAAACGGATACAACTTTTACCCATATCTAATTTGGTTTTTACATATTTAGGATATTCAGAAACAAACCAGTTAAATAAACCTTTATCACTATAAATTCCCATATGATAAAGGGCTATAAAATTTTTTTGTGAAGCAATATTTATAAATGGCAAGGGGAGTACGGGATTACAGTGGTATCCTGCCGGATATATAGAATGGGGCACTACGTAGCCTATCATACCATAGCTCATTACTTCCTCAAAACCCCCGGGAAGGTTTTTTAAGATAGAATCCCGTAACTTCATTATGGCTTGTTTTCTGTCTTCGGGTAGTTCGGCAATATATTCTTTTGGTGTCTTGGCTTTTGATTGCATAGTTGTTTTATTTATATCCTAATTTAGCAAAATCTGGACTTGATTTTGTCTACAATAGTCTGTGCTAATTTCTCCTTGCTTTCAACGGTCCATCCGGCAACATGTGGAGAGAGAATAACGTTTTCAGCATCAATCAGATATTGAAAGGCCTCCGGGAGTTCATGCTGGGTAAACATGTCTTCAAAAGAAGTTTTTTCATATTCCAGAACGTCTAATCCCGCGCCTAAAATTTTTCCGGATTTTAATGCGGTAACCAGGTCTTCGGTCACTACGCATTTTCCTCTTGCCGTATTTAACAACCAAAATGGTTTTTGAAACGCATTTATAAACTCAGTATTAATCATTCCCAGGGTTTGTTCGGTTTGAGGTACGTGAAGGCTTATTACGTCTGATCTTTGCTCCAATTCCATGATCCCGACCTGCCTGGCATTTTCATCAGAGACGCCGCCTATTATATCATAGCAAATGACTTCCACATCAAATCCGCTTAGTTTTTTAGCAAAGGCTTTCCCTGTATTGCCATAACCAATTATACCTACTGTTTTGCCATCCAATTCAAATCCTCTATTCCCTTCTCTGTCCCAAATTCCCGATTTTACTTCACGGTTAGCTTTGGTGAGCTTATTAAAAAGCGACAGTAATAACCCCAGGGCATGTTCCCCAACAGCATTGCGGTTTCCTTCGGGCGCGGCCGCCAGAAAAATTTCTTTATACCTGGCATAATCCACGTCAATGTTTTCCAAACCAGCCCCAAGTCTGCCTATAAATTTGAGGTTTTGTGCTTTCTCCAAAAAGGATTGGTCTATGGTAAATCTACTTCTGATAATAAGCCCGTCATACAGGTGAATATTTTTTTCTACCTCAGATTTTGGCGCAGTATATTCTTCAACATTCTCAAAACCGAGGGCGTTGAATTCCTCTATGAGCAAAGGATGGTTGGTGTCTAGGTGGAGGATTTTCATTCTTGTTTAAATTATTGGATATTCGGTTTGTGTCATTGCGTGCTGCACGTTGCCTGTGTGGGCCGTTGTCAACTTTTCAAAGAGCAATAAATGCACTTCTTCATTATCTTTTGTAGACGGATTGTGTTCTACTCCTCTTGGAACAACTATGATTTCACCTTCTTTCACAATCTCTGTCCGGTCTCTGAATTGCAAATATAAAGTACCTTTTAAAACCTGAAATAGTTCATCCTCATTTTCGTGGGAATGCCAAACAAACTCTCCCTGAATTTTTGCGAGGATTACCTGCATATCATCAACCTGGGCTATTTGATGCGGGTGCCATAATTTACTAAATGCGGCATGTTTTTGTTTTAAATTTATAGCTTTCATTTCTTTTATTTCAGATTTAATTTATCCATTCGAATTCTGTAAATGTTTCCCATGCCATTCAAAACCTTGTTGGCTTCAATGGTTAGTTCCGGGACTGTGTTTATCCGTTCCTTTGCGGGCTTAGCTCTGTCACTGGTAAAGTAAAAATTATTTCTCGGAATATCTATAAATGGGCAGTAATCTAGCTTGTCTGAGTTAATGACGACACCTAAATTCTTAGCTTCTCTCCAATTGCCGGTTTTATCTTTTTTACTGTAATACAGGTCGCCCCCTCCTAGGCCATCAGGTCTTCCATAAGAACTGAAAATTAATAAATCTTCCTCCGGATTAATATATGCATTAAACTCGAAGACTTTGGTGTTAATTGTTGAATCTAATACGATCGGGGCCTGGTATTTCCCTTCCGAAAATGTACTTAAAAATATATCTTCCCTACCTATACCTTCAGTTCTTGTTGCAGTAAAATATAAATTGCCATTAGCACTTACAGACGGGTAAAATTCATCCTGTTGACTGTTCACAAGGGTGTCAAGGGCAAGGGGCTTATTCCAATGGCCATCGACCAGCTCTGAGTACCATATATTGTAGTCTGTTCTTGTACTGTCTCTTCCAATAGGTCTGTTTGAAGCAAAGAACAATTTTCTGCCATCAGCAGCAAAAAATGGTTCAATATCATTGTAATTCCCTGAAAAGGGGAGTATCACTTTCTGACCCCATTTATCATCTTCTTTTTTTATGTTTACCAATGTTCTTATGGTCTGATTATAATTTCCAAGGGTATAGACTATTTGGTTTCCGTCTGGCGAAATGGCAATATCTCTTTCGAATAAAGGAGTAGATATAAGATCTTTGCCAAAGACTTCGAGTTGTTCAGGGCTAATCTCAAGATCTATTGCTAGAGTTTTTTCTTTTTTACAGCTGGCAATTAATAAGATTATAATGAAAAAATAGGGTAAAGGGTATTTCATTATATAAATTTTATTCCTTTTTTGTTTCAGGCTGGTCTTTGACGTCAAAATCAAAAATATCATTTCTGGCGTAATGTCCTATTACGTCAAAATCGAGTTTGTTTAACCTAATTTCTTCAAGATCTATTTCAGCCATAAGTACTCCGGCTTTATCATATAACGGACCGGCAAGAATTTTTCCGTCAGGAGCCACTATAATACTGCCTCCTCGACACATGGTTTCGGGTTCATCAGAAACAAGAGTACGATACTTTTCCGGATACATAGATTTTGTAAAATACTGGTTACAACCAAGTACGTAACATCTGCCTTCCAATGCGATATGTTGCATAGTGGAGGTCCATTCTTCACGGGCATCTGCCGTAGGAGCAATATAAATTTCAACACCTTTCCTGTACATCGACATTCTGGCAAGAGGCATATAATTTTCCCAGCAGATCAAGCCTCCCAACTTGCCTATTTTAGTTTGATAGGTAGTTAATGATTCACCGGAAGCCTCTGCCCAGACAATTCTTTCGGTTCCGGTAGGTTTAATTTTTCGATGCGTACCAAGCAATCCGGAAGTAGGGGATATATAGAGCATTGAACAGTATAGACTACCACTTATATCGTCTTTTTCAGTCACTCCTATTACAAGGTAGATCTTATTTTTTTTTGAAATGTCTTCGAGTCTTTTAAGGTCTTCACTCTGCACATTGAGGCTGTTTTCATAGTATTCAGCATAAAGCTTGCGTCCCTTTTCAGATCTGCTGCCTATAGTGGCTCCGAAAGTAAAGCCTCTTGGATAACCCGGTATAAAAGATTCCGGAAAAACCAATAAATTACATCCCTTTGCTGCATATGTTTTGGTGATCTTCTCAATTTTAGAAATTGTTTCCACCTTATTAAAAAAAACAGGGCTTTCCTGGACTAATCCTACTTTTATTAGCATAGACTGAAATTCTTAAATAGAATTTATTTTAGATTTCGGGGACTCTAAGGTATCCAATTTTAATAAAAGTGAAGTCTAAATTCCCAAAATAACTTGCGCTATCCAGAAATAAATGAGGATTCCGAAAATATCATTACTCGTTGTAATAAAAGGTCCGGTAGCAATAGCCGGATCTATACCCCTTTTATTCAGAAACAAAGGAATAAAGGTTCCTATTATTCCGGCAGCTATGATTACTACAACCAGGGAAATTGAAATAGCAAGTGCCGCAGGAAAATTGCCTTGCCAGAACCAGGTAAAAACTAAAAGTACCAGTCCCAGGATCAGGCCATTTAGTGCGGCCAGAAGCATTTCCTTAATCAGGCGATTACCAATACTACCCTTAAGGTCATCATTAGCGAGACCCTGCACTATGATTGCACTGGATTGCACACCAACATTACCCGCCATCGCAGCAATTAAAGGTGTGAAAAAGAAAAGGATTGCATGCTTGCTTATCATTTCTTCAAAACCTCCCATGATGGCAGCCGCGCCAATACCGCCTAAAAGGCCCAAAAACAGCCAGGGTAAACGCGCTCTTGTCAACTCCCAAATACTATCATCGGCCTCCACATCCTGTGAGATACCTGCCGCCATCTGGTAATCTTTCTCAGCTTCTTCTTTTATAACATCTACGATATCATCAATAGTAATTCTGCCAACCAACCTGCCAATCTCATCAACTACCGGAATGGCTTCAAGGTCGTATTTAGACATAATTTTTGCTACTTCCTCGGGTTTTTCATTTACGTTAACCCGATCAACTTTTGGAATATAAACATCTTTAATCGGAGATTTAGTGGAGGTCGTTAAAAGATCCTTAAGTGAGAGTCTGCCAATGAGTTTGTCATCATCGTCTACCACATAAATAGAGTGTACCCTCGTAACGTTTTCAGCCTGGGCCCTCATTTCTTTAACACAGGTAAGTACATTCCAATTTTCATTTACTTTCACCAACTCCTTGGCCATAAGTCCACCCGCAGAATCTTCATGGTATCGTAAAAGATCTACAATATCCTTTGCATGTTCCCGGTCTTCTATTTCCGAAATTACTTCTTCAACTATTTCCTGTGGCAGTTCTCCAACAATATCCGCTGCATCATCGGTATCCAGTTCTTCTAGTTCTTCTGCTATTTCCTTGGAAGACAAATTATTAAGAACAGCCTCGCGCATATCATCATCCAATTCAATGAGTATGTCGGAAGTTTTATCACTATCCAGAAGTTTAATAAGATAGGTTGCTGATTCTTCACTAAGATCATTGGCTATTTCTGCAATATCGGCATAGTGGATCTCTTCCATGAAAGACTTTAAATCTGTGTCTTTCCTGGATTCTATAAGCAGCTCAATTTCTGCCAATAGCTCATCTGTGAGTTTAAATGGAGTCATCATCTATCTTCTTGGTCAGCGCGATAAATTGGGCAACTGCCAATTCTTCGGGACGCCGGTCAAAGATAGCATCTTCTTTTAGATTATCAGAAAGGTTAAATATTTTTAAGCTGTTTCTTAATGTCTTTCTTCGCTGGTTAAAACCTGTTTTTACCACTTTGAAAAGTAATTTTTCGTCACATTCCAGTGTAAAATCTTCTTTCCTGATTAGTCTTAGAACTCCAGATTCTACTTTTGGTGGGGGATCAAAAACTTCTGGCTTTACAGTGAAAAGATATTCAGCATGATAAAAAGCCTGAACCAAAACAGAAAGAATACCATAGGTTTTATTTCCTTCTTTAGCACAAATGCGCTGAGCCACTTCTTTTTGGAACATTCCTGAAAATTCAGGAACCCTGTTTCGAATCTCCAATAACCGGAATACAATCTGCGTGGAAATGTTATAAGGGAAATTGCCGGTTATGGCAAAAGGCTCCAAATTAAATAAAGTTGAAAGATCGTATTTTAGGAAGTCGGCCTGTATTATTTCAAGTGAATTGTTTTGTTGCAGAATTTCATTGTGTTCCAACCGAAAGCTATGGTTAAGGTAAATGATAGATTCCTCATCTAATTCCATAGCCACTAGATTCATAGAGCGCTGCAATAAGTATTTTGTGAGAACTCCTGTGCCGGGACCAATTTCAAGTACATTGGTATAACCGTTCATTGAAAGTGTATTCGCTATTTGTCTGGCTATTTCTTCATCTTTAAGAAAGTGCTGTCCCAGATATTTTTTAGCTTTGACCGGACTTTCTTCCTGTCTGGTACTCTTCTTAAACGAACTGTGTTTTTTGCGTTTTTTGGCCATAGTCTAGTTCGGTTGCGGGGTTGTGCTTATATAAGCCCAGGCACTTTTACCAGAGCTCAATACCACCTTAATTCTCTTATAGGCCGGGCCTTCATATTTATCGGCTTCTAAAATTTCTTTATTGCTGCACATATAAACTCTGCCATTCACAAAATCCGTAGGCTCGTCTGAACTTTGCATTACAGGATAAACACCAACTACTTTCTCATCTGATAGTTTATAACCTAAAAGGGTATCATTAAAACCGGAAAGTGTTCTTGAAAAAACAGTCAGCTGAATATTTTCCTGCTGTAGGGTACCGTAAGTAAAAAGGTATTCAGTAGCATTTAAGCTATGTTCAGTATACTCTCCTATAACAGCTAGTTCTGTTCTGAAGGCGACAAATTTATTTCCGAAGTGCTTTGACACTTCCTCGCGCATTCTTTCGGCATCCTCTGCGTAATATTTATCTAAAATTTCCTTGTTTTCAGCGGTGTATTGTATGGAATAAGTAATACCTCCCATTTCTTCTTCTACAAGTACTTTTGCCATCTTAGCCTTTATGAATTTACCCGTCTCCAGGACCTCTGGAATATGCGTTTCACGCATCCATTTCAACCATTTATCGTGAACAGATTCATCTATATTAATGGTTACATTGTAGATAATCATACTTCAAATATTATAAGTCAGTAAATGAAAATTTAGTTAATACTATCGCCACGTAATATTCGGAAATTTTTGCGTGCCTGAGGAAAGTAATAGCTGTCCTGATAGTTGTAAATTATTTTCTCGTAATGTTCTTTTGCTTTCTCGGGTTCATTTAAGATATTCCTATAGAGCTCTGCAAGTGCAAAATGAGCGTCATCGGCCAAAATATCATTTCCATAGAACTCAACAATTTTGAGATAGTTAAATTCTGCCCCCTCATAATCCTTTATAAGTTCCAAAAGCTCACCTTGTTTTAAAAGAGCCTCATCTTCTATTTTTTCTCCCTTGTGATTTGTGAGAATATCATCGAAGACTTTAATTGCTTCAACTGTATTCTGCTGATAAGACAGGAGGTCTGCTCTGGCATACTTTTTTAAAGCAGTCTGAGTTGAATCTTCCAAAGAGTTATCTGAAATTAAAAGGCTTAACTGCATGGCATCATTTGCAATAAGTTGTGAAGTTGACCCTCTTAAGACCTTTAATTGAGTAAATGCCCAATCAAAATCACCCTTATAGAAACTGGTTTGAGCTACTTTAAATCGCGCATCCTGACCTAAAACATCATTTTTTAAACTTTTTTGGACCTGGGAAAAATTAATTAGTGCTTCGTTGAACTTCTGATCAAAAACAAGGATGTCTCCAAGGGCAAGTTTTACATAAGCTTTGCTGAAGCGTTCCAAAGGGAGTTCTAAACATTTCTTGAGAATTGTAACAGCCTCCCGGGGTTTTCCTTTTTTAAAAGTTAGGAAATTGGAGTAGGCTATTTGCAATTGCAAGGTGTGATTTTCATATCCATATTCTTCCATCAAAGATTCGAACTGCCCTTCTACTTCATCAAGCTGCTTTGCACTTGCATCTAAAAGTTCAATATCAATAAGGCTGAGTCGTGCATTAAGTTTGATTACCGGATCATTAGAATTTTTATCGATATAAGTAAAAATTGCTTTTGCCTCTTCAACCGCATTGTCCTCCAAAGCAATATCGCCCAGACCAATTAAACGTTGAAGCGTAATAGCCCCGGATCTTTTATAGATGGCTTTTTCCTGATTGAAGGCACTGCTGTATTGCCTTTGTTGCACAAACAACCAACTCAGAATTTCATTCCATAGGATATCGGGATCTTTTTGAGCTTTTTGCAGCAGTATTTTCTTTAGCTTGAGGTTATTAGGATTCTCAGGGTCTGAGGTTATAAAACTATCAAGATTTCGAAGTACATTAGTTTGAGTAGCCTTGCCTGCAGAGATCAATTCCAAATAGGAGTTGTACATCCTTTCTATATCTCCTTGTTCTCCATAAATTTTAGCCATTTGAAAATTATAGTCTAATTGCGGATTAAGTTCCATGGCTTTGGAGTAGGCCCTAAGCGCATAGTCTAAAAGGGTATAGCGCTGAAATCTGAATCCTATTCCATAACCATAATTTGGATTTATCTCAATTATTGAAAGAGCAATTTCATAATTCTCTTTGGCCATTTCCGTCTGGCCCTGCAGCAGGTAATTATACCCCAATTCAATATAAATAGTTGGGTAAGGGTTACCTGATTCTATTTTCTTTAAAAGAAAGGTCTGCGCTTCTTCATACTTTTCCAACTGCTGGTAGCAGGCAATCAGACCTTCGGCATAATCTGTGCGCCTGGGGTTTTTTTCTGTCAGATTTTCATAAAAGACCGCCGCTTTCTCAAATTCACCATCATTGAAATACTGCTTCGCCAGAAAATCTTCTTGTGCCCAGCATTGAAAGGTAGAAATAAGACTAATAAATATAACGGCAAATCTCATATTGGAAATTTATCAAATTTAACCAAGCTCTATAAAAAACACTGTCAAAGAAAACATAATATCGCCGAACTGAACTTTTTACCGAATAGATTCAACACCAATACAAGGTGCAAATCATTGATATTCCCGCAATTGGTCCATTAAGTAAAATAATTTAATCTATTCTGCTAAAACCTGTATAGGGTACCAGGATATCCGGAATGTTTATCCCATCTGCGGTCTGGTAATTTTCCAGGATCCCAGCTAAAACCCTTGGTAAAGCCAGTGAACTACCATTTAACGTATGAGCAAATTGTGTTTTGTTGTTTTCATCTCTGTAACGGAGCTTTAATCTGTTCGCCTGAAAAGTTTCGAAATTAGAGACAGAACTAATTTCCAACCAACGGTCCTGAGCGGTTGAAAACACCTCGAAATCATAGGTAAGAGCTGAGGTAAAGCCAAGGTCGCCTGCACAAAGGCGTAAGACCCTGAATGGCAACTTTAATTCCCTTAAAATATTTTTTATATGTTCTACCATAACATCCAATGCCCGGTAAGAATTATCAGGATGTTCTACACGCACTATTTCCACCTTGTCAAACTGGTGGAGGCGGTTCAGCCCCCTAACATGAGCCCCATAACTGCCTGCTTCCCTTCGGAAACACGGGGTATAGCTTGTATAGGAAATAGGGAGATCATTTTTATCGAGGATAGTATCTCTAAAAATATTGGTGACAGGTACTTCGGCGGTTGGTATCAGATAAAGATCATCTTCAGTAACATGATACATTTGACCTTCTTTGTCCGGAAGTTGCCCTGTGCCATAGCCCGATGCCTCATTAACTAAGAAGGGCACCTGCATTTCAGTATATCCGGCTTCGGTATTTTTATCTAAAAAATAGGCAATCAAGGCGCGTTGTAAACGGGCACCTTTACCCTTGTACACAGGAAACCCTGCCCCGGTTATTTTAACTCCCAGTTCAAAGTCTATAATGTCGTATTTTTTTGCCAGTTCCCAATGTGGCTTGGCATCGTTACTAAGTACAGGAATATCTCCTTCCCGAAAGACTTCTTCATTATCTTCTTCACTATTTCCGGATGGGACGGATTCATGAGGGACATTAGGAATTTGATACAATGCTTCCTCCAGCTCATCTGCAACAGCATTTAGTTCTTCGGTTAGCCTCTTAGAATCCTCTTTTAGCTGAGTCGATTTTTGTTTAATCTGGTTTGCTTCTTCTGCTTTTCCACTTTTAAAAAGCAAACCAATCTCTTTAGAAAGTTTATTGCCTTCTGCCAGTGTATTATCCAGATCTGTTTGCAGCGCCCGTCTTTTTTCATCGAGACTAAGTACCTTATCCAAATGAAGTTCTGCATCAAAATTTCGTTTTTTTAAAGCTTTCGCTATCTGATCTTTATTTGTTCGTAAGGCTTGTAACTGCAACATGTTAAGATGTTTTAAGGCGCAAATTTAGGGTTAAATGATTAATGTATCAATTTGATAGATTAAATAAATTGTTGCTTCTTCAAATTGATACATTAATCGAGAAGATTCTTATTTAGCTTTGGTTTCTTTGGAGGGTAGAATCCAGTTATGATGTTTAAAATGGTCCCAACGCTCTGCCCCCAGATCTACTTCCGGATCAATAAAGGGTTTTAGTTTACTGCCATTTACCCGGACTCTGGAATTTACATAAACGGAAATATCAGCACCATCTTCAGAATAAATTTCCTTAAGGTGTTGTGCAAACTGCCAAATAAAATCGGGATATGAAGCAATTCTCGTTTTTTGTTTCTTGGTAAGGTAGTCATTGAGATTTACATTAATGATATTACCGTTATCATTATTGACCACTTTAAAACTTATTATGCCAGACCTGCTTCTCAGCATCATACGCCAACTCAATCTATGTCCTTCCTCGGTCCATAGAACATCATCTTTTATAAAATGATGTCTTACAGGAAGAATAAGTTGTACTGTAAAGTAAATTCCAAATCCCAGCAAAAAGAGGTTTCTGTATTTAAGGATAATGAATTTAGAAGGTTCTGTTATGGGTTTATTTTTAAAGAAAATACGCCGAATTGTTTCGGGCTCAAAAAAGAAAACAGTAAAAGCCAGCGCAAGGTAGGGAAAGATCCCAATTTGAAATATAAACGAATTGAAGAGATGAAAGAATATCGCGAAGGCAAATGCAATTTTTCTGGAGGGCTTCCACAGCAAGGCAGGAACAATGAGTAAATCAAAGAAAATTCCCATGACTGAAATAAATGTATGAACCCAATATTCCTGCAACAAATCGCCTATGAGCCAATAATGAGCCTTGCTTTGCATCAGTATTCCAACAAAACTAAAATCAAGCCAATCCGCGTATAGTTTGGCAAGGGCGGCATAGGTATAAACAATAAAAAGTTGTAATACAATAATCCACTTTACATAGCTGTACATGCTTTCATTCCTGATCTGAGGCTTAGCCCGGGCGTCTAATGAATATGCCCGGTTTGCAGGAAAAAAGCACATGATCAGGGAGATTAATACCAACAAATAATAGTGATTGTTGTACGATGTTTTTTGCATCAAATAAACCGCCGTCCAGAGCAGCGTAAATGAAATAATACTGAGTCTGTACTTAAAACCTAGAGCAATGAAAATACCCAGGGTGCCCATTATAAAAAAGTAGATATACATCCCGGAACCGGGTAAAGGCTGTAACCATTCAAAACCAATAAAAGAAAAGGTAAATGCGGGTTCAATCATTGTTCTTCGCACCCATCCTGTCAGAATCGCTCCATAGCATTCAAGGCTAATGAGAATACCCAAAAATATGCGAAATATTACTAAAGGACTATTGTCTACTCTTTTGAATAAAAAGGTATTAAACATCTAACTTGAAATTATGGAAATAGACGTTTCTTTGTCCTTTAGTAATTGTGTTTTAAGCTCCTCAAGCGATTTAAACTTATGTTCATCCCGGATGCGCTCTATAATATCTACCTGGATATTTTGCCCATATAAATCCGAGTTAAAATCAAAAAAATGAATTTCAATACTCTTTGTGGAACCATCTACGGTAGGATTAAAACCTATGTTCATCATCCCGTAAAAAAGCTTGCCATTTAGGATGCTTTTTACAACATAAACCCCGTTTTTAGGGATGAGTTTGTATTTCTCTTTAATAAATAAATTAGCTGTGGGAAAGTTTAATTGTCGTCCCAGACCTTTACCTTTTTTAACATCGCCCGTTAGCATATAGTTATACCCCAGGTATTCATTGGCGGTCTTTATATCTCCATCAATAAGCGCATTTCTGATTTTTGTAGAACTTACAGAAACATCATCTATTTCCTGTGCCGCAATTTCTTCAACTTCAAAATTGAAAGTATTTCCAAAAGCGAAAAGATCCTGGATATTGGCATTTCTATTGCGTCCAAAGCGGTGGTCATAACCTATTATAATTTTTTTTGCTTTTAATTCATTCACCAGGATGTCCCTAACGAATTCTGTGGAAGAAATACGTGAGAATTCAAGAGTGAAGGGATGAATAATTAAGTAATCCAGGCCAATGTGCTCCAAAATTTTGATTTTTTCCTGGATGGTATTCAGAAGCCTTATTTCGGTATCTTTTTGTAAAACCATTCTGGGATGCGGGAAAAAAGTAAGTACCGTAGATCGCAGATTAGTTTTTTTGGCATCATTTATGAGGCGTTCAAGTATTTTTCTGTGACCTATGTGAACACCGTCAAAAGTACCAATGGTTATAGCAGTAGGGTGCTTTTTATCGTAATTGGAAATGCTTTGAACTGTGACCACACAAATAAAATAATAAAAAGGCTTACTTTTAAAAGTTTAAAAATCCCTTGATGTTAGCAAAACTACGTCTTGTTTTATCAATTTCCATAATATTTCTCTCCTTTTACGGATCTGCGCAATCCAAATATTGGGGTCAGGAGATTTCTCCCAGTAAGTTTTCTTCGCCTTCACTATCCAATCCGGACGTAACTAAGGTAAAGGTTTTTGATTTGGATCAGGCATCTTTATCCGAGGAACTTTTATCTATATCCACACTAAAGAAATCATCCGGGACAATTTATTTTCCAGATGCCAAAGGGAAACTAAGAGCATTCAATGTTTCAGAAAATTCGGTCTTGTCACCGGAATTGGCAAAAAAATATCCTGGTATAAAGTCCTATTCAGGGTATAGTTTGGATGGAAACAAAGATCGTATTCGTTTTAGCATATCTCACAAGGGAGTACAAAGCATGATCGTTCATGTAGGAACTGAAAAGACGACTTTCATGGAGAAAGTCTCAGATGGCGGCAGTACTTATGTAGTTTACGACAGAAGTATACATTCGAAGCTCGACAGCGACTTTATTTGTTTTACCCAATCAGTGATTGAAAAAAGCATCAACGGGCCTGTTTCAAAACTCGTGGATGATCAAATGCTAAGAAAATACAGAATAGCAATTTCTGCTACAGGAGAATATACCGAATTTCATGGAGGCACGGTGGCCGACGCCCTGGCTGCAATAAATGCAACACTTACGAGGGTAAATCAGGTTTTTGAAACCGATTTAGGCGTTACTTTAGAATTGATCGCCAATACAGATTTGGTAATATTTACAGACCCGGATACCGATCCCTATGGAGGAAATTTAAATTCAGAGGTTCAAAATACACTAACCACAACAATTGGCGAAGCAAATTATGATGTGGGTCATTTATTTCATGAGGATACCGATGGAGGGAATGCCGGCTTTATAGGGTCAGTTTGCCGGGATAACCAAAAAGGAAGTGGATACGCTGCAGCCTTAAATCCGCAGGGTGATATCTTTGATCTCGATTTTGTATCACATGAATTGGGGCATCAATTTGGCGCAAATCATACCTGGTCCTTTGAATCTGAAGGCACCTTGGTACAGGCAGAACCCGGGACCGGAACTACCATTATGGGATACGCGGGTATAATACCCGGACAAAACGTAGCCCCTAACGGTGATGACTATTTCCATTATTACAGCATATTTCAAATCATAGAATATCTTCAGACCACAAGCTGCGGAGAACTTACACCTTTAACAAACAACCCTCCTGTTATTAATCCAATAGCTGATTATATTATTCCCAAAGGAACGCCATTTGTATTAGCAGGAAATGCCATAGATCCGGATTCTACAGATATACTTACCTATGTATGGGAACAGATTGATGACGGTGTAGTCACTACAGAAAACTTCGGACCTGACAATCCAAGTGGTGCAAATTTCAGATCACTTAAGCCCACCACAAATCCCAACAGATATTTTCCAAAATTATCTGAGGTTATTCAGGGGAATCTTACTCAAACCAATCCACCGATAAATTCGGCCTGGGAAACGGTTTCCAATGTGGAACGCGAAATGAACTTCGCCTTAACCGTTAGAGATAACGCAGCAGGAGGCGGGCAGGTAGCTTCAGAACTGGTAAAGCTCAATGTTTTAAATAACGCGGGACCATTTGTTGTTAACTCTCAAGATACGGTGGAGACCTATACGGCCGGATCTGTGCAGACCATCACCTGGGATGTCGCCAACACGAACAAAACACCAATAAATACGCAAGAGGTAGATATATTTCTATCTACAGACGGAGGCCTGAGTTTTCCAATTCAACTGGCAACCGCAGTTCCAAACGATGGCAGCCATGAGGTTATTATTCCCGGCAATAGCACTACAACTGCCCGTATTATAGTTAAGGGAACAAACAATGTTTTTTTCAGTATGAACTCTTCTGATTTTGTAATTGAAGATTCTGAAGTTATCCTAAATTTTGCAGACCTCAATTATGAAGTTTGCGAACCTGATGACCTTGTGGTGCCGTTTATATATGAAACCTATTTAGGGTTCAATGAGGAGGTTACATTTAGTGTTCAGGGTATGCCTGCCGGTCTAACAGCGGTTTTTACACCGCTAACTGCAACAACAAATAATTCCCCGGTTTCTATTACTTTTTCAAATACAGATCTTGTTCTTCCCGGGAATTATCCTGTGACCGTCACAGCCACTTCTCTGAGCGTCACTAAAGAAGTAACACTGAATATTAATATTAACGATGCTAACTTCTCAGATGTGGTTTTACAGACTCCCATTGATACGGCAACTGGGGTAGGTCTGCAACAACTCCTTACTTGGGAGTTGAATACGCAGCACAGCTCTTATGATATAGAAATTGCCACAGATATATTGTTTACTACAATTATTGAATCTGCCAGCGATGTTATTTTTAACACCTATTTACCGGAAAACCTGCAGGAGGAAACTACTTATTACTGGAGAATAAAACCAAAAAATTCATGTGGGGAAGGAACTTTTGGCCCACCATTCAGCTTTACAACGATTACAATAAGTTGCGACCTTGAAACAGCTAAAGACATGCCCGTAGAAATAACTTCTATAGGCACACCAACGGTAATTTCTAAAATTACCTTCTTAAATGATTTACCTGTAACGGATGTAAATGTAGGTTTGGAATTGGAGCATAGCTTTCTGGCAGATTTGATAATTAGTATTACATCGCCCCAGGGTACGGAGGTTATTTTAACTTCCAACTCATGTGGGGAATTGGAAAATATTGATGCCGTTTTTGACGATGACGGAGATCCCTTTATCTGTGGTGGCGGAGCGGCCGCAATTAGTGGAACAGTAAGTCCCTTAGGTTCATTAGCCTCCTTTAATGGTGAATCTTCTTTTGGCGAATGGATACTAAAAGTTTCTGATACCGCCCCGGCCGATGGTGGTAGCATTAATAACTTTTTCCTGGAAATCTGTGGTGAAGGTGAATTGAGACCCGATGATGATAATGATGGTGTTTTTGACGATGGAGATGACCTTTGCCTGGGAACACCTCCGGGAACTGAGGTGAATACAGATGGCTGTCCTGTTTTTCGTTTTGCTACGGATAATTTCAACCTGGAAATAGAAAGTGAATCCTGCATTACCAGTGATAATGGATCATTTGAAATAACTGCAATGATGTCTATGGATTATACAGTTAATGTACTGGGCAACGGGTTGAATATTACTGAGGACTTTATCAAGGTTTATGATTTGGAAAATTTGGCTGCTGGCACTTACTCGGTCTGCATTAGTGGAAC